>NZ_SISL01000040.1:0-25493 GCF_004307965.1 Verrucosispora sp. SN26_14.1
GCGTCGGCCGCCGCGTCGTCCGCGCCCACCACCTCGCCGGCATCGGGGTCGCCGTCGGTGCGTGCGAGATCGCCGGCCGCGGCGAACGCGATCGGCGTGTAGCGGGGCTCGGTCATGTCGTCCTCCTCGTCGCCGGTGTGTCGCTCTGGTACCCGCCACCGGCGCGGCCCACACCGCCGTGTGCGTCCACCCCGGACCAGGAAACGCCATTCCTGAACGCGCGATCAGGAGCCTGGAAGGGTTCGTCGATGTCCCGGATCGTTGCCGGATCGTTGCCTCGCTTGCCGTATGGCAAAGATCACGCTGGGTCCCTATGATTGCCCGTTTCCGTGCGGCGGGAAGCGCGAGATTCGCGGACGGCAGCACAGTGGATACTCAGAGTGATTGTTTCCGGTGGGTGACGTGTCCACGGCACGGGACGGTGGCACAGGTGTGCCACCACGATTTGCGCTGCTCACTACCCTGATTCTGATCATCGGTAGTGAGCCTCTCGACTTGACAAGGGTTTCAGATGAGCGACAGCCACTCTCCGTACGGAGGGCAGCCGGACCCGAACGCCGCCCCGTGGGGTAACCCGCCCGGTCCGCCGCCGATGCCGCCCGGCAGTCCGGCGGGCTACCCGATGCCGCCGGGTGCTCCCACGAGCGGGCCGGGCGCCCCCGGCTACCCCACGAGCGGCGCCCCGGGCTACCCCACGAGCGGGCCCGGTGCCCCCGGGTACCCCACGAGCGGGCCCGGCGCGCCGGGATATCCCACGAGCGGGCCTGGCGCCCCGGGGTACCCGTCATCGCCGTACGGCGCACCCACGCCCCCTCCTCCGCCCTACGCCGTCCAGGGCCAGCAGAAGTCCGGTAACCGGAACGTCTGGCTCGGCCTCGGCATCGGTGCCGCCGTGATGGCCGTGCTGGTCGCCTGCGGCAGCACCATCGGCTACTTCATGCTCGGTGACGACGACGAGCCCACGCAGATCGCCGCCAGCACCAGCCCCTCGCCCGACGGCGACAACGGCGGCGGCGAAGGCTCGGAGCCCTCGCCGACGCCGGCCGAGCCGGACAACGACGGCGGCAACGGCAACAACAACGCCGTCACGGCCCGCAACTCCAGCGACTTCAACGCGGTGTGCGACGGCAACCCGGTGCTGAACGCCGCGCCGTACAGTTCCCCCAAGGGCGCCAAGGTCTACACCTTCGCCAACAACCCGGACCGCCCCGGTTCCTGGCTGAGCAAGTCGGTCGGCTTCAACAAGCCGTACTACGCCCGGACCTCCGACTGGGCGACCGTCTCGGTCGTCGGCTGCCTCACCTTCGTGCAGGGCAGCGAGGGCGAGCCGCGCAAGTGCCAGTACAAGGACCGCGACGACAAGCAGATCACGGTCGACTACATCTCCTCGCGCTACACCCTGACCTTCCACAACGCCCAGACCGGCGAGAAGGTCGGCGACGGCGGTCGGATCAACGCCCCGGCCGGGCGCTGCCCGAGCTTCATCTCCTACAACCGGGAGACCCTGAAGTCGTACGCCCAGCCGGACAACGGCGCCATCGAGCTGGCCCTGGACAAGTTCACCTCCTGAGCACAGGCGCCTGACCGGCGGGGGCGGGACCGAGAGGTCCTGCCCCCGCCGTCGTCGTACCGGCAGGCGCGACCGGCACGGGAAGCGTGGTGCCGCACCGGCCGACAGTAAGGGCGACCGAGGAACGGGCCCGCGAATGACCGCCCGCCGACCACGGCGTCCCGGCCGAGTCGCCGTGATGTCCGACCCGGCGGCTAGCCTGTCGTCGTGTCGCGACCGTGCGGACGGAAGGGGTCCTGATGGCTGACGCGGACGACGTCCGTCGGTTGGCGCTCGCGCTGCCCCACGTGGTCGAGAACGACAGCGACGGCTTCGACTTCCGGGTGGCCGACAAGGGGTTCGTCTGGTCCTACCCCGAGCGCCGGCCCGGCAAGCCGCGCGTGATCCGCACCGACGTGGCCGTGCTCTTCGTCGGGGACGAGGCCGAGAAGCAGGCCCTGCTGCTCGGCGAGCCCGACCTCTTCTTCACCACCCCCGGCTACGACGGGCTGCCCCTGGTCATGCTGCGCCTGGCGGCGGTGGGGGTCGACCGACTCGCCGAGCTGGTGACCGACGCCTGGCGGATGCGTGCGCCGGAGTCGCTCGCCGTCGACCTCGACGAGGCCGCCGTCCGTTGACCGCCGCCGTCCGCCCGGCGAGGGGCGGCGGGCAGTGTCGGGTTTCCTCCTCGGGGACTGCACGGCGTGAAGGCCCGGTGAAGACTGGACGACAGTCGATGTCCCGGGGGTGCGCGATGTTCGGTCGGTGGCGCAAGCGGAAGGCACCACCGTCGGGTGCGCGACGACCGACGGGTACGCAACGACCGTCAGGTGAGGCGCGACCGTCGGCCGGGCCGGGCCCTGGGCTGGGGCCGGGGATCAGCGTCACCCCACTGCCCACCGAGACGGCGGCTCGGCAGGCCGCCCAGGGCGGGTCACCGGAGGACATGAACCGTCTCGGGATCACCCTCAAGCTCGGCGGCCGGGCGGACGAGGCAGCGCAGTGGTTCCGCAGGGCCGCCGAGGCCGGCAGCACCGACGGGATGGCCAACCTCGCCCTCTATCTGATGGGTCAGGGACGCAACCAGGAGGCCGCCGAGTGGTTCCGCCGGATCGGCGACCCGCTGGGTGAGGCGTTCGCGCGACGGTTGTCGTCGGAGCCCGACACTCCGCCCGACCGGTGACCGGCATCCCCGACGCCTGGGGGACACCGCAGTACCACCTCCTCGTCGGCGCCTGCGGTCAGGCCGAGGCCCACCACGACAGTTACGAGCGGACCGGGTCACTGCGGGACCTGGAGTTCGCCCTCGCCGTCTTCACCGAGGTGCTGAGGGTCGCCCGGAACGTCGACATCCGCAGCACCGCCGCCAACGGTCTCGGGACGGCCCGCTGGTCCCGCTACGAGCGCTTCGGTGACCTGGCCGACCTGGACGCGGCGGTCGGGTTGTTCCGGGACGCGCTGGCGATGTATCCGAACGAGCGCACCCCCGCCACGCCGTCCTTCCACGCCAACCTCGGTGGTGTGCTGCGGTTGCGCTGGCGGCGTACCGGCGTCGAGGCGGACCTGGTCGAGTCGGTGACCCAGGTCCGCGCGGCGCTGGCGGCGACCGGTCCCACCCATCCGCGCCGCGCGGGCCGGCTGACCAACCTCGCCGACGGGCTGCTCACCCTGTCGCTGCGGTACGACGACTCGTCCGCCCTCGCCGAGGCGGTCGAGGTGTCCCGCGAGGCGGTCACGGCGGCCGGGCCCGGTGACGACCTCGCCGGGATGCTCTCCAACCTCGCCGAGATACTGCGGCTGCGGTACCGCTCGACGAACGGCCGGGAGCGGGTCCTGCTGGACGAGGCGGTCGAGCGGGGACGTGAGGCGGTGGCGGCGGCCGGCGACCGACACCCGCTGCGGGCGCGGTTCGAGTCGAACCTCGCGCTCGTCCTGGTCGACCGGTACGCCGCCGGGCGGCACCCGGCCGACCTGGCCGAGGCGGGACGGCTCGCCGAGCACGCGGTGCGGGCCACGCCCGAGGGGCACCCCAACCGGGCGGAGCGGATGCTCGTGCTCGCCGGCATCCGACGGGCGGAGGTGACCCGACTCGCCGCCGAGGTACCCCGTCTCCGGGAGGCCCGCCGGCTCGCCCGTGCCGCCCGGGACGCGGCGGCGGCCGTGCCCGAGGGGCACTACCTGCGGGCCGATGCCCTGCTCGGCGAGGCCGCCGCGTTGACGGTGTGGGCGGTGAGCGGCGAGCCGAAGGCGTACCAGGAGGCCATCACCATCCTCCGGCGGGTGGCGCGGGACCCGACCGCACCGGTCCGCGTACGTGTCGAGGCCGCCCGACGGTGGGCCAACGCCCTCCTCGCCAGCAGCCGGGGACGGGACCTCGCCGGGGCCCGGCAGGCGTACCACCTGGCGGTCGAGCTGTTGCCCCGGACCGCGCCGAGGCGTGTCACGCACGCCGACCGGGAACGGCATCTGGGTGCCTTCGTCGGTCTGGCCCGGGACGCCGCCGCCTGCGCCATCTCGGCCGGTGACCCGCTCGACGCGCTGCGGCTGCTCGAACACGGCCGGGGCGTGCTGCTCGGGCACGCCCTGGACGCCCGGACCGAGCTGACCGAGCTGCGTCGACGGCGTGCCGACCTGGCGGACCGCTTCGAGGCGGTGCGGAACGCGTTCGACCGGCCGGAAGGGATCGGTTTCAGTTCCCTGCCGGACGACCTGACGGTGCCCGGCGAGGACCGGCACGCGCTGGCCCGGGACTGGGACGCGCTGCTGGAGGAGATCCGGGGCGTCGACGATCTCGCCGGGTTTCTGCGCCCGCCCCCCGTCGACGACCTGCTCGCCGAGATCGCCCGGCGAGGTCCCGTGGTGGTGCTCAACATCAGTGGGCTGCGGTGCGACGCCCTGGTGCTCGCCGGGGGCGGGGTGCGGGTGGTACCGCTGCGGCTGAGTCTCGACCAGGTGGTCGACCGGGCCCGGCGGCTGCGCGCGGCCGTCACCCGCACCCACCGGCCGAGCCTGCCCGCCCCACTGCGCGAGGAGGCCCGGTCCACGGTCGCCGAGACGCTGGACTGGCTCTGGGTCACCGTCGCCGCGCCGGTGCTCGACGTGCTCGCGCCGCCGCCCGGCTCGCGGCTGTGGTGGGTGCCGACCGGGCCGCTGACCAGCCTCCCGCTGCACGCCGCCGGGCCGGCGGACGGACCGGGCGTGCTGGACCGGGTGGTCTCCTCGTACGCGCCGACGGTGCGCAGCCTGGTCACCGCCTGGCGATCCCGCCCGGCGGCCCGGACGGCCGCGCCGCTGGTGGTGGCCCTGCCGCAGACGCCGGGACTGGGCGACCTGCCGAACGTGCCGGCCGAGGTGCGGATGCTGACCACCCGGTATCCGGGCAGCGCGGTGCTCCTCGGTGCGCGCGCGGTCCGGCAGGCCGTGCTCGACGCGCTGCCCCGGCACCCGTGGCTGCACTTCGCCGGTCACGCGGTCAGTGCCGCCGACGGGAGCGCGGACGGGCATCTCGTCCTGCACGACCACGCCGCCGCCCCGCTGACCGTCGCCGACATCGCGCGGCTGCGGCTGACGCGTGCCGAGATCGCCTACCTGTCGGCGTGCGACACCGGGGTCTCCCACGAGGACCTGGACGACGAGGCGCTGCACGTGGCCGGTGCCTGCCACATCGCCGGGTTCCGGCACGTGGTCGGCACCGCGTGGGCGATCGACGACGCCGTCGCGCCCGGCGTCGCGGCCGACTTCTACGCCCGGTTGAGCGGGGCCGACGACGCCGCGTCGGCCCTGCACCAGGCGGTGCGTACGCTGCGCGCCGCGCAACCGGACCGGCCCGCGCTCTGGGCGCCCTTCCTGCACGTCGGTCCGTGACACGATGGTCGATGTGACCGATCGACGTGACGACACCGACCGGGGTGCCACCGAACTCCTCATCGGCGCGCTGGCCGGGTCCACCCTGCTGCCGTTCGTCCAGGCGCTGGCCACGAAGGCGGGGGAGGACGTCTACCAGCTGATCCGGGACAGACTGTCCCGCCGGGCTCGCCGCGACGTGCAGGACGAGATCCGCACCGAGGGCACCGTCACGCTCACCGCTGCCGCCGCGCGGGTGGTGCTGCGGCTGCCGGAACAGGTCACGTCAGAGATGGCACTGCGGTTGGAGAACCTCCCGCTGCCGCCGTACCGGCCCGGCTGGTTGCTCCTGTCGTGGGACGCGACCCAGCGCCGATGGATCACGACCGCGCTGTCCGGGCCGCCGGAGAACGCCACCAGTCTCGACCCCTGACCGTCCGCGCGGCGCGGGTCCACCACCGGCCGGGAACCCGGGTCCGGCTTTTCGATCTTGTTGGTGCCGTGTGACATGGTGGCGGCATGGAACCGCAGGTGGATGCCGAGCGCCGCGCTCTGCCCGAACCCGTCCGGGTCGCCCTGCGGGTGCTGCGCGACTACCGGCCGACCTTCGCCCGGGTACGCGCCCTGGTGCGCAGCATGGTCACCTCGTTCCTGGTGCTCAGCACGACGTTCTGGCTGCTGCCCGGCGTCACCATCAGCGGCCTGGTCGGCCTGCTCTGGCTGGTGGCCCTGGTCACCGGCGTCGGGGCGGTGCTGCGGCCGGTGCTGCTGGCCCTGGCCACCGCGCTCGGCGGACTCGGTGCGTTGACCATCGGCGTGGGCGTCCAGGCCGTCGTCATGTACGTGGCACTGCAACTGGCCCCCGAGGCGCACGTCGCCGGGTTCGCCGTCGCGTTCGCCGCCGCCTGGCTCGCCGTGGCGCTGGCCGCCGTGGTCAACTGGCTCGCCGACGCCGGCACCGACGACACCTTCGTCAGCGAGATGCTGCGGCTGATGAGCCGGGTCCGGCGCTCCACCGACCGTGATGGTCGCCGCTGGTGGCGCTGGCGCCGCAGCGGACCGGCCCGGCGGGACACGCCCGGCGAGGTCCCGACCGAGGGCATGCTCGTCATCCAGCTCGACGGGGTGGCCGCCCCGGTGCTGCAGTGGGCGGTCCGGGCCGGCAACCTGCCCACCATGGGCCGGTGGCTGCGATCACGCAGCCACCGGATGACCCGCTGGCACACCGGGCTGCCGGCCACCACGCCCGCCGCCCAGGCCGGCCTGCTGCACGGCGAGTTCGGTCGGGTGCCGGCCTACCGCTGGTACGAGAAGGCACCAGCCGGCCCCGACGGGACCGTGCCGCCCGGACGGCTCGTGGTGACCAGTCGTCCCCGCGACGCGGCCGAGGTCGAGCGGCGGATCTCCACCGGCCGGGGGCTGCTGCGCGACGGTGGGGTGAGCATCAGCACCGCCTTCTCCGGCGACGCCCCCACCACCCTGTTGACGGTCAGCCACGCCGGGTTGCCCGGCCGCTCCACGCCCGGCTATGCGGCGTTCATGACCAGCCCGTACGGCTTCGCCCGGACGGTGGTGCTCGGTGCCGGGCAGGTGCTGCGGGAACTGCACGCCGCCCGGCGGCGACGGGTGCGCGGCGTACAGCCCCGGGCCGACCGGGGCGGCTCCTACCTGGCGTTGCGTCCGCTGGCCAGCCTGCTCAGCGATCTCAACGTGTCGCTCATCGCCGAGCAGATGGCCCGGGGCGCCCCCGTCGTCTTCTGCGACTTCGTCGACTACGACGAGGTGGCCCACCACGCCGGCCCGGCCCGGCCGGAGGCGATGGCGGCGCTGGAGTCGCTCGACCACACCCTCGGCATCCTGCAACGGCTGGCCGCCGAGGCGACGCGGCGCTATCACATCGTGGTGCTCAGCGACCACGGCCAGAGCCAGGGCGCGACGTTCCGCCAGCGGTACGGCGAGACCCTGACCCAGGTGGTGTCCCGACTGGTCGCCCCGGGCGTCGACGAGCCCGCGCCGGCACCGCGCCGACGCCCACGTGGGCCTGGCCGGGACGCGGCGCTCGCCGGTGGCGAGCACGAGACCACCCGCAACGCCGAGGAGCAGGCCCGGGTCGACACCCTGCTCAGCGAGGTGTCCGGCCGCAGCGGTGTGACCGCCACCGCGACCCGGATGGCGGTACGTGCCCGGCCGGAGGCGGCCCGTGGCCCGCACCCGACGACCCACCCGACGCACGAGCAGGCTGCCGCGTCGGGGCGTACCGAACCGGAGACCGTGGTGGTGGCCTCCGGGAATCTGGCGATGGTCTATCTGACCCGGCATCCGGGGCGGCTCACCCGCGAGCGCCTCGACGAGGTGACGCCGGGGCTGGTGGCGGGTCTGGCCGCGCATCCCGGCGTCGGCGTGGTCGTCGTCGACTCGGCCGCCGGAGCGCTGGCGGTCGGCCGGTCCGGGACCCACCGGCTGACCGACGGGCACGTCGAGGGCGACGACCCGCTGCTGCCGTACGGGCCGAGGGCCCGGCACGACCTGCTGCGGCACCAGGGCATCGACCACGTCGGTGACCTGGTGCTGATCAGCTCCGTGGACCCCGGCCTGGAAGAGGTGACCGCCTTCGAGGAGCTGGTCGGCAGCCACGGCGGCCTGGGCGGTTGGCAGAACGACGCGCTGCTGGTGCATCCCGCCGACTGGCCGCAGGAGGGTGAGCTGGTCGGCCCGGACGCGGTGCACCGCCAGTTGCTCGACTGGCTGTCCCGGCTCGGCCTGCGCAGCCCCGACGAGCCCGATGACCCGGCGCACGGGGAGGGCGACGCACCGACCCGGTCCGGCATGGCGGAGGGGCCCGCCGGTACGACGGCGGGGTCCGACGCGGGGGACGGGCTCGCTCCGGCGGGCCGGCCGGGTCAGCCGACCCCCCGACCGCGTCCGGGGGAGACCGGAGTGCGGTTACCGGCTATGGCGTCGCCGGTGGATGAGCCGGCTCGGGCCGGCGTCGCCCCAGCAGGCTCCACCCCTGAGTGACCAGCAGGACCAGCACGATCGCGGCGAGCACGCTCTGCCACGGCTCGGGGAAGATGGCCCGGCCGAGCACGCCGATCATCGCGTAGAGGGCCGACCAGAGCAGGACGGCGGGCAGGTTCGCCACCGCGAACCGCCGCCAGGTCATCCCGGCCATCGCCGCGGCCAGCAGCACCGGCAACCGGCCGCCGGGCACGAGCCGGGAGACCAGGAGCATCGGGACGCCGCCCTCGCGTACCCGTGCCGACAGCCGGTCCAGCCGTTGCGGCCCGCGCAGCCAGCGCAGTCGCCGGGCGATGCGTTCGCCGCCCCAGCCGAGCACCGCGAAGACCACCAGATCACCGAGGTACGCGCCGAGCGCCCCGGCGAACACGACCAGGAGCACGGTCACCGGGTCCTGGTGGGCGGCGAGGGCGGCGGCACCGCTGACCGCCGCCCCGGTGGGCACCACCGGGACGACCGCGCCGAACATCACCACCAGCGTGAGCCACGCCAGCGTGCCGAGGGCCGCCGTCATGCGCCGGGCACGGTGAGGGACTCACCCGGCTGGAGGACGCGTACCCGGGTGTCGGGGGAGATCCGTCGCGCGTGCCGGGCGAAGTCGTCGCCCGGCTGGAAGAACCGGTCCGGCCGGACCCGGTCGCACCCGATCGGCCAGAAGGTGCCGTAGTGGATCGGTACTGCCCACGCCGCCGCCACCCGCCGGGCGGTCTCGGCCGCGCCCTCCGGGTCGAGGTGGCCCGGGCCGAGTGTGGGTCCCCACCCGCCGACCGGGATCAGCGCCAGGTCGAGGGGGCCGAGCGAGTCCATCTCGGCGAAGAAGCCGGTGTCCCCGGCGAACCAGGTCCGCGCCCGCCCCTCGACGAGGTAGCCGATGGCCGGTGCCTGGTGCCGCGACCAGGGGCCGCGTCCGGCGGGGTGGGCGGCGGGCACGGCGGTGACGGTGACCTCGCCGATCGTGGTCGCCTCGCCGGGGGCCAACTCGGTGTACCGGTCGGCGGTCGCGCCCAGGCCCCGCCGCACCAGCGGCGCGGCCCCGGCCGGGAGGACGAGCCGGGTGTCCGGGGGCAGCCGGCGCAGCGACGCGAGGTCCAGGTGGTCGGCGTGCAGGTGCGAGACGAGTACGGCGTCCGGTGCGGCCGACAACCGGGGAGTGGGTCCCCGTCGCCGCCGCAGGTGGGCGAGCCGGTCGCGGAGCAGCGGGTCGGTGAGCAGTCGGGTGCCGGAGTCCTCGATCCACACGGTGCTGTGACCGTGCCAGGTCAGCTCGACCACACCGTCACCCACCCCGCCCTCGACACGCCTGCCACCGTAACGGGTGCAGGTCGGCACCCCCTCGGCGGCCGTGGTGCGGGGCGGTGCCGGGCTCCCGCCCGACGCGCCAAGAGATAGATGCCTGTCCTTGTTCGTGTGATCGCTCACATGTTAGCGTTCCCATCGGTGGTGATGGTGAGCACGCCCTCTGCGGCTCTCCGGCGGGCAGCCGAGGAATTGATGTTGTCGCTAACACCGCCTCGGTCACGGTCGACCGGCACCGCTCGTCCCGCCGTTCCCGTCCCCGTACGGCTGGTCCGGCGAGCGCGCCACCACCCTTACAGGAGTCCGTTGTGAGCTTCGTGTCCGCGCTGCCGCGCAGCGCCAGAGCCAGACGTGGGATCGCCTGGCTGACGGTTCCCTTGATGATGGTGATCTTCTTCGCCGCTCCGGCGAAGGCGGACAATCCGCTCGTGCAGCACGTCTACACGGCCGACCCGGCGCCACTGGTGCACAACGGCCGGGTCTACCTCTACACCGGACGCGACGAGGACGGCTCGACCTACTTCACCATGCGGGAGTGGCGGGTCTTCTCCTCGGCCGACATGGTGAACTGGACCGACCACGGGTCCCCGATGAACCTGGGGACGTTCGCCTGGGCCGACGCCAACGCGTGGGCCGGGCACGTGGTCCCCCGCAACGGCCAGTTCTACTGGTACGTGCCGGTGCGGCAACGCTCCAACGGGCAGATGGTGATCGGTGTCGGCGTCTCCAGCTCGCCGACCGGGCCGTTCCGCGACGCGTTGGGTCGGCCGCTGGTCGGCAACAACGAGATCGACCCGCACGCCTTCATCGACGACAACGGTCAGGCGTATCTCTACTGGGGCAACCCGAACCTGTGGTACGTCCGGCTGAACTCGGACATGATCTCGTTCTCCGGCAGCCCGACCCAGATCCCGCTGACCACGGCCGGCTTCGGCACCCGCACCGGCAACGCGAGCCGACCCACCCTCTACGAGGAGGGGCCGTGGGTCTACAAGCGCAACGGCGTCTACTACAACGTCTTCGCCGCCGAGTGCTGCTCGGAGTTCATCGGCTACTCCACCGCCCCCGGCCCGACCGGCCCGTGGACCTATCGGGGCACCGTCATGCCGAGGCAGGGCAGCAGCTTCACCAACCACCCCGGCATCATCGACTTCGCCGGGAACTCGTACTTCTTCTACCACAACGGCGCGCTGCCGGGCGGCGGCGGTTACACCAGGTCGGTGGCGGTGGAACGCTTCACCTACAACGCCGACGGGTCGATCCCGACGATGAACATGACCACCGCCGGGCCGCCCCAGGTGGGCACGCTCAACCCGTACGTGACGCAGGAGGCCGAGACCATCGACTGGGCCAACGGCATCGAGACCGAGGTGTCCAGCGAGGGCGGGATGAACGTCGGGTTCATCGAGAACGGCGACTGGATCCGGGTCAAGGGCGTCGCGTTCGGCACCGGTGCCTCGTCCTTCACCGCCAGGGTGGCCTCGGGCACCAGCGGCGGGACCATCGAGCTGCGGCTGGACAGCAGCACCGGCCCGCTGGTCGGGACCTGTGCCGTGCCGGGCACCGGGGGTTGGCAGAACTGGGCGAACACCACCTGCAACGTCAGCGGCGCCACCGGCACCCGCGACCTGTACCTGCGCTTCACCGGCGGCAGCGGCTACCTGTTCAACATGAACAACTGGCGCTTCACCGGCGGCACCGGCACCGGCGGCAACCTGGTCACCAACGGCGACATGGAGAGCGGCACGACCGGCTGGACGGTCTTCGGCGCCGGCACGCTGGCGTCGAACACCAGCGTGGTCCGGGGCGGCACGCGCTCGCTGCTGCACTCGGGGCGGACCGCGTCGTGGAACGGCCCCAGCCAGGACGTGACGTCGAAGCTGACCAACGGCCGCACGTACACCACGACGCTCTGGGTGCGGTCGCAGAGCGGCACCCCGTCGGTGCGCCCGACGCTGGCGGTGACCGCCGACGGCACCACGAACTACGTGCAGCTGACCCCGGCGGCGACGGTGAACGCGAACGGCTGGACCCAGCTCACCGGCACCGCCACCGTGTCGTGGAGCGGCAGCCTGACCGGTGCCCGCCTCTATGTCGAGACGGCAGCGGGCACCGACGGCCTGTACCTGGACGACGTGTCGTTCCAGTGAGCCGCACGCCGTGGGCCCGGCCGCCGACCGGGCCCACGGTAGTGCCTCTCAGCGGGCGTCGAACCGGTGCCTCTCAGCGGGCGTCGAGCCGGGCGAGCAGGGTCTTGGGCGCCACCACCCGGTACCCGTCCTCGACGACCTCGGCGAGTTCGGTCTCGTCCACACCGGTGTCGAGGCGTACGCCCACCCAGCCCCGATGCCCCACATAGGGCGGACGGAAGTAGGTCTGCGGGGCGGACGCGATCAGCTCCTCTGCCGAGCCCGGTGGCGCGGCGCACCACAGGTGCGGGAAGTCGTTCTGGTGATGGCCGTCCGGCCACACCTGGGCGAAGGACTTCTTGCCCCGGATGAACCAGGCCGGCGTGCCGTGGCTGGGGCGTTCGGTGACCTCGGGCAGGTCCAGGCAGACCCTTCGGATGGTCGCCACCAAGTCGGTCATCGATACACCGTACGGCACCCGGACGCCGGGACCGGCGAACGCCTCGCGAACCGCACCAGCGGGCCGATGCCCCGCCGGCAGCCCGCGCCGTGCTCGACAGACTTTGGGACCCCGGACCGGATCCGCCCCGGCCGACTACTGCCCTGCGTCCCCTTTGCTCTGCTTCAACCGGCGCAACGATCAGAGCGGCAAACCTGTGCGTCCGTTGAAGCAGAGCAAAGGCGTCGAAGGGGACCACTCGGGAGCAGCGACGTGACTCCGGCCGGTGAGCGGACGCGGACGGGTGAGGCGGCGCGGGGAGCGGCCGGAGCCTCAGCGACGCTGCGCGGGCCCGGTGATCTGGTGGTGCAGCCGGTCGAGCCGGTCGAGCACGTCGAGCATCATGATCCGGAGCGAGGCGGTGTCCGCGTCCCGGTCCGTGGTCACCCGGCCGAAGGTCGCACCGTAGTAGAGCGCGGACAGGACGGCGGGGGTGACCACCTTGGTGACCCCCACGTCCCGCAGTACCGTGCCGGCGGTGCCGTCATCGGTCATCAGCCCGAGCAGCAGGTGGCTGCCGGCGATGGTGGCGGACCCGTGTGCGGCGGCCTGGGTGGCGGCCGTGGTCACCGTCGTGCGGGCATCGGCGCTCAAGGCGGGTGGCGTGACCCCGCCGTTCCGTCGCGGGGTGTGGGCCCCTCCCGGCCGACGGCCGACGGCTCCGTCGATCGCGGCCTGGATCGAGGCGGCCGGGAAGCCGAGCAGCTCGACGGCGTTCAGCACCAGGCTCTCGCCCTCGTCGAGGAACGCCTGGAGCAGGTCGACCGGTTCGACGAGCGCCGCCCCGCGAGCCGCCGCGACGTCGTACGCCTGGCGCAGGATCGCCGCGACGTGGTGGTTGGGCGGCGGTGCCAGGTCGACCGGCTCGGGCAGCGCGAGGTCGGCGACCGCGTCGTGCGCGGCCCGGTCGACGCCGTCGAGCGCCTGGGTCAGCGCGGTCTGGCAGATCCGCGAGACCGGCAACCGGGCCTGGCGTACCCGCTCGGCGAGCGCGTCGGGCAGGTACACGTTGATTTTGGGCATGTGGGGGTCCTGTCGTGGCGGAGGCGGGGCGGGGGTGGGGGCTGGGGTGCAGGTCACAGCGTTCACCGGCTTGATCTCCTGCAAATCCTAGGGGCATACTAGGGTTATGCCAACGCCGCTGACCGCCCGCCGCGCGGTCGACCACGGTCGCACCGGCAGCGCGCTCTGTCCCTGCCGCTGACCCGGCCGCAGATCGCCGAGGGCCCGCGCCACGGCATTCCCCCACCCCACGCACCGGTACACGCACGCGTCCGACCTCGGACGCTGCCTTCGCCTGCCCGCCGCACGGTGCGTCGACCGGCACCCCGACAACGACAAGGCAGTGACGTCATGACTCAGCACATCCCCACCCCCTCGGCACTGCGGGACGCACCCTTCGGTGCCGACGAACTGGCCGCCGCCCGGACCGACCTCACCACCGGCATCAACCGGATCTTCGCCGCCTCGGCGATGTCCGCCAGCGGACACGGCAACATCAGCGTCCGGCTGCCGGGCCACCACGACCTGCTCGCGATCAACGCCGGTGAGCTGCTGCGCCCGTGGCCCGCCGACGACCTGCGCGTCGGCGTACCCGCACTACGCACCGTCAACGACGAGGTCGTCGTGGTGAACCTCGACGGCGAGGTGCTGTTCGGCACGCCCAGCCCGTCGGTGGCCGCCATCCTCACCATGCACGTCGGCGTCTACCGCACCCGCCCGGACGTGGCCGCCGTCATCCACACCCACTCGCCCTACGCCACCAGCTACGCCCTCGCCTCGACCAGCCTGCCCGCCCGGTACGAGGCGTTGCTGGTGCACGGCCAGGCCGTCGACGTCCCGGTCGCACCCTGGGCACCGCGTGGCACCGCCGAGGCGGTACGGGCCATCGCCGACACCTACCGGGCCCACCCCGACACCTACGGCGTCCTGCTCGGCAACCACGGCCTGCTCGTCGCCGGGGACGACGCGAAGCACGCGGCGAGCCTGGTGGTGGCGATCGAGGAGGCGGCCGTGTCGAGCGTCGGCGCCCAGCCGCTCGGCGGGCCGGTGCCCTTCCCGGAGCACGTCAACGACCTCGACCTGCGTCTGCGCTTCTGACCGACCCCGTTCACCCCCTGAGAATCGAGACAGAGCATGTTCCGTACCACCCGGACCCTCCGGCACGTACCCGCCACACCCGCCCTTCGTCGCGGCCTGGCCGGTGTCCTCGCCGTCACGCTGCTGACCAGTTCCCTCGCGGCCTGCTCCGCCGCCGACGACTCCGCCGACGCGGCCGACGGCGCGGACGGCCTGACCACGGTCCGGCTGGCCTCCGCGCCGCTCGGACACCTCGCCCCGATCTACCTCGCCCAGGACAACGGGATATTCGCCAGGCACGGCCTAAGGGTCGAGGTGGACACCCAGACCTCCGACCTGACCTCGGTGCCCTCGGTGCTGGCCGGCAAGGTGGACTTCGCCACCGGTGACCTCACCACGCTGATCGTGGCGCGCACCCAGGGGCTGGACGTCAAGGCGGTGGTGCCCGCGTCCGCGTCGACCGGCAAGGCCGGTGCGGACTACGGCGCGCTCGTGGTGGCCGGCGACTCCGGCATCACCAGCCCCAAGCAGCTCGAAGGCAAGACGGTGGCGGTGAACATCTTGACCAACATCGCGGCGGCTGCCGCCCGCGAGGCGGTCCGCACCGCCGGTGGCGACTCCGACTCGGTGAAGCTCGTCGAGATCCCGTTCCCGCAGGTCCCGGCCGCGATCAGCGAGGGAAGGGTGGACGGCGCCTGGGTGGTCGAGCCGTTCCTGTCGGCGGCCAAGGCGCAGGGTGCGGTGCCGGTCGGCTGGGGTTTCACCGACCTGGCCGAGGACCTGACCGTCTCCGCCTGGTACACCTCGGGCACCTACATCGGGCAGCGCCCGGAGGTCGTCTCGGCCTTCCGCGACGCGATCCGGGAGGCGTACGCGTACGCCCGCGAGCACGAGGACGAGGTGCGCGCGAAGATCCCCACCTTCACCCAGATCACCCCCGAGGTGGCGAACAGCATCACCATCACCGGTTGGCGGGACGAGGTGAGCCGGCAGGCCGCCGAGAAGCTGGCCGGGTACGCCCAACGCGACGGCCTGATCAGCACCGCGCCGAACCTCGACGAGCTGATCCTGCCGTGACCACGAGCAGCCGCGTGCCGGCCCCCACCCGGGGGTCGGCCGGCGGCCCGGTCGCCGGTCGCCGGCTGCTCGGCGTGGTCGGGCTGCTGGTCGCGGCGGCGGGGTACGAGGCGGTGACCCGCGCGTTCTTCTCGCCGCTGCACGTGCCACCGCTCTCCGCCGTCGCCCCGGAGGCGTTCCGCCTGCTCACCGAGGCCCGGTTCTGGACCGCGACCGGCCGCACCCTGCTGGCCGTCGCGTCCGGCCTGGTGATCGCCGTGGTGGCCGGGATCGTCGTCGGCTTCGCCGTCGGCTCGGTGCCGTGGCTGCTGCGGGTCACCTCGTCCACCCTGGACTTCCTGCGCCCGGTCCCGTCGATCGTGTTGATCCCGGTGCTGGTCCTGGTGCTGGACGTCGCCCAGATCACCGTCCTGCTCGTCGCGGTCTCCTGCTTCTGGATCGTGCTGTTCCAGGTGTTGTACGGGCTGCGCGACGTGGACCGGGTGGCCGTGGACACCGCCCGCAGCATGCGACTCGGCACGCTGGCCCGGGTCGTGCACGTCACCTGGCCGACGGTACTGCCGTACCTCGGCACCGCGCTGCGGCTGATCGTCTCGGTGGCGCTCGCGCTGGCCGTCACCGGCGGACTGGTGACGGGCGCCGCCGGTCTCGGCGAGCTGATCTGGAGCAGCCAGGAGTCCGGCGAGTTCACCGGCATGTACGCGCTGGTGCTGCTGACCGGCGGGGTGGGGATCCTGCTCGACCTGGGCGCCCGCCTGGCCGAGCGCCGGCTGCTGCACTGGCACGTGGCGACCCGGCGGGAGGTGGCGACCGGATGACCGGCCCACGATCCGTCCCGCTGCGTACCGGCCTGGCCCGGGGGGCCTCCGCCGTCGGATTCGCGCTGGGGCTGCCGGTGCTGCTGTTCACCCTGTGGTGGGTGCTCAGCGCGGACAGCACCACCATCTTCCTGCCGCCGCTGCGCCGCATCGTCGAGGCGTTCGGTCAGGTCTGGCTCTCCGACGTCTTCGTCCGCGACGTGGTGCCGAGCCTGCGTCGGCTCGCCACCGGCTACGCCGCAGCGCTGGTGATCGGCGTCGGCGTCGGCTACGTGGTCGGCCGCTGGTCGGTGGTACGCGCACTGACCGGCCCGATCCTCGCCTACTTCCGGGTGCTCCCGGCACCGGTGATGATCCCGGTGCTGCTGGTCGCGGTCGGCATCGGCGACGCCACGAAACTGATCGTCATCGTGCTGGGCGCGGTCTGGCCGATCCTGCTGAACACCGCCGACGGCGTACGGGCCGTGGACCAGGTCCACCTGGAGACCGCCGCCGCGTACCGGCTGCCGGGCTGGACCCGGCACGGCCTGATCCTGCGTGCCGCGAGCCCGCAGGTCTTCGCCGGTGCCCGCCAGGCGCTGGGCATCTCGCTCATCGTCATGGTGGTCAGCGAGATGCTGATGAGCACCGACGGCCTCGGTTTCACCGTGATCCGGTTCCAGCGCACCTTCGCCATCCCGCAGATGTGGAGCGGCGTACTCCTGCTCGGCCTGCTCGGCTTCGCCCTGGCGAAGGTCTTCGAGCTGGTCGAGCGGCGTGCCCTGCGGTGGCACCGAGGCGCCACCGGACGAGAGGAGTCATCGTGACAGTCGGACCCGACCTGCTGCGGATCGTCGCGCTGGGCAAGTCGTACCGGGCCCGGGAACGCACCGTGGACGCCCTGGCCGGGGTGAGCCTCACGGTCGCCGACGGCGAGTTCGTCACCGTCGTCGGGCCGTCCGGCTGCGGCAAGACCACGCTGCTGAAGATCGTCGCCGGGCTGCTGCCCGCCTCGACCGGCGAGGTGTACCTGGCCGGGCAGCGGGTGACCGAGCCGCCGGCCGACCTGGGCGTGGTCTTCCAGGAGTACGGCCGCAGCCTGTTCGCCTGGAAGACGGTGCAGCAGAACGTCGAGCTGCCGCTGCGGCACCGGGGCATCGGTCGCGCCGCACGCCGGGAGGCGGTCGCCGAGGCGCTCGACGCGGTCGGGCTGGGCCAGACGGCACGGGCGTACCCGTGGCAGCTCTCCGGCGGCATGCAGCAACGGGTCGCCATCGCCCGCGCGATCGCGTACCGGCCCCGGCTGCTGTTGATGGACGAGCCGTTCTCCGCGGTCGACGCCCAGACCCGCGGTGACCTGGAGGATCTGCTGGCCGCGCTCTGGCGGCGGTACGCGATGACCGTCCTGTTCGTCACGCACGACATCGACGAGGCGGTGTACCTCGGCCAGCGGGTCGTCGTCCTCGGTGCCGCCCCGACCGGCGTCGTCGCCGAGTTCCCGGTCGACCTGCCGGCGGACCGCGACCAGCTCGGCACCCGCTCCTCGGCCCGCTTCGGCGAACTGCGTGCCCAGGTCTACGCGCGGGTCCGCCGCGCACCCGAACCCGAAACCCCGCGAGCAGAGGTGACCCGATGAGTGAGCAGTCCCCGGAGACCGCACCACGCTGGCAGGACACCGGCGGCGGAGAGGGCCCGCTCTGGTCCTTCCCCGTCGGCGAGGTGGAGGTCTTCCCGATCCGCGAGGTCGACTACCTTCCGCTCCCGACGGACTTCTTTCCGCAACTGGAGACCGAGTCCTGGACCGACGGTGCCTTCTACACCGCCGAGCCCTTCACCCGCGACGGGCGGATCGTGCTCAACCAGGAGGCCCACCTGCTCCGGACCAGGGATCGGCTGATCCTGGTCGACGCCGGTGGCGGCAACGGCAAACCGCGCAACGGCGGTGTCTTCGACCGTGCCGACCGGCCGTTCCTCGAACAGTTCGCCCGCGCCGGGGTCAGCCTCGACGACGTCGACACGGTGGTCTTCACCCACCTGCACGTCGACCACGTCGGCTTCGCCACCAGCGCCGACGGCTCCGGCGGCTGGGTGCCGACCTTCCCGAACGCCCGCTACCTGGTGGTCCGGGAGGAGTTCGACTGGTGGACCGGCCCGCAGGGCGCGGCGGCGATGCGGCGCACCGGCGACTACCTCGCGGACAGCATCCTGCCGCTGCGCGACGCCGGTGTGCTCGACCTGGTGCCGGCCGACCACGTGCTGACGCCGGAGATCCACCTCGTGCCCGCGTTCGGGCACACCCCCGGCAACGTCTATCTGGTGGTCGAGTCCGCTGGCCGACGTGCCCTGTTCGCCGGGGACATGCTGCACCACGGGGTGCAGTTGGAGCGTCCCGAGTGGAGCATCCGGTACTGCGTGGTGCCGGGGGACTCCGCCGACCAGCGTCGCCGCCTGCTGGAACGGGCCGCCGACTCCGGGGACCTGCTGGTGCCGACGCACTTCCCGTTCCCCGCCGCCGGGTACGTGCACCGGGCCGAGCGCGGCTTCACGTACACCTTCATCGAGGTCTGATGCCGCCGTTGTTCGTCGCCGACTTCCACACCCACTACGCCTGTCCGGCCCATCCGGCGCTGCCGCCCCGGCACGCCGCGCCGGAGTTGGCCGACCGTTGGCGCGGGCTGGCCCGCCGGATCGCCGACCTGGAGGGGCTGCTGGCCGACACCGGCCGGCACGGCATCGACCTGCGGGTGCTCAGCGCGCCACCGGCGCTGGTGACCCCGCACGGCGAACGCACCCGCCCGGACGACCTGCGGCGGCTCAACGACCACCTCGCCGAGGCGGTGGCGAGCGCACCGGACCGCCTCCGAGGTCTGGCCACCGTCGACGCCTTCGCCGGTGAGCCGGCGGCCGACGAGGCGGTACGCGCCGTACGGGACCTCGGGTTGTCCGGGCTGGTCGTGGACTGCGCCACCGACGGGCTTCTGCTCGGCGCGAAGGCCGCCCGCCCCACCCTGGTCGTCGCGGCGGAACTCGGCGTACCCGTCTTCGCGCACCCGATCAGCCCGGTGGCGATGACCACCGCCTTCGCCGGTCTCGGCCGGTTCGGCACCTCGCTGGCCCGGGGCACCATCAACGCCGCCGCGTTGCTGTCGCTGCTGGTCGACGGCGTGCTGGCCGACCTGCCGGGGCTGCACGTGGTCTTCCCGATGCTCGGGGTCGCGGGCCTGTCCCTGGCCGCCGCCACCGACGGGGGAGAGGTCCTGACATCGGCGGCGCCCGCGTCGCAGCGCGCGCACGTCTATCTCGACACGATGGGGTTCGCGCCGGCCGCGATCAGGTTCGCCACCGACCTGCTCGGTGCCGACCACGTGCTGGTCGGTGGGGACTGGCCGATCGGTGCGCGTGCCACCAGCCGCGCGCGGGTCGAGTCGGCGCTGGCGCTGGCGGGACTGGACGAGACCGCCACCCGGCTCGTCGCCGGCGGCAACGCGCTGCGTCTGCTCGACGGCTGACGACGGCGACGCGGCAGGGTTGCCCCTTCGGTCGCGTCGGGCGGGTCAGCTCACGGTCGCGCGGCCCAGGTAGCCGGTCACCACCGCGACGATCTCGCCGGTCAGTTCCGGCTCGCTGATCCGGTCCGGCTGCTGTGCGACGAAGCGGTGCACCAGCGACTCGACGACCGCGACCACGACTCGGGCGCTGCGCTCCGGGTCGGCCGGTGTCAGGTCGGGATCCCGCCGCAGCAACGATTCGACGGCGGCAGCCGCCTCACGCTCGGCCTCGTGGAAGCGGGCCAGCAGGTCGGGCGGGCGCGGTGACTCCTCGAACAGCACCCGGTGCAGGCGCGGGTCGCGGGTGTGCAGCTCGGCGCAGGCGCCGACCACCGCCGGGAGCCACCGGTCCACCGGGACGGGGCCGTCAGGGAGACCGGCGAGGCTGACCCGGACCGCCTGGGCGGTCTCGTCGACGTGTTCCAGCGCCAGGGTCAGCAGGATCGAGTCCTTGTTCGGGAAGTACTGGTACAGCGAACCCACCGAGAGTCGGGCCTCGGCGGCGATCCGGTCGGTGGTGCCGGCGGCGTGGCCGTACTCGGCGAAAACGCGAGCCGCCGCGTCGAGGATGCGCCGACGGGTCTGCCAGGCGCGCTGCTGCCGGGGCGTCTTCCTGGGCTGATGCGGTGCGGGCCGGGGTGGCACCGGGCGACTCCAAACGCGAGTAAACAAAGCGAGGTATTCCTCATATCATAGCCATGAGCAGGTAAAACGATGAAAGGTGGAGTGTGGAATCCGGTCGGCGTACGTACCAGGAGGTCACCCGGTGGCTCGACTACCAGCGCTTCTATCCCACATGGCTGCGCAGCGACGTCGACGACGCCCCGGCCGAGGAGTGGTGGCGCTGGCGGGGGCTGGACGTGCACCTGGACCGGCTCGCCGCACCGGACGCCCCGGTGAAGCTCCTCCTGCTGCACGGTGCCGGTGGGTACGGGCGGATGCTCGCCCCGTACGCGCGGATGCTGGCCCATCTCGCCCCGGTGGAGGTGCTCGCCCCGGACCTGCCCGGTTACGGACTGACCCGCGGTGACCGACCGGTGGCGTACCCGGAGTGGATCGACTGCGTCGCCGACCTCGTGGCGGCGGAACAGGCCCGCGACGGCCGTCCCGTCTTCCTCCTCGGTGCCAGCATGGGCGGCATGCTGGCGTACTCGGTCGCCGCCACCGTCGACGTCGCCGGCCTGGTCGTCACCTGCCTGCTGGACCCGCGTGACGTCACCGCGCGGATGCGGATGACCCGTCTGCCGGCCATGGGCCGCGTCACGCCGTCCCTGCTCGGCCCGGCCCGGCCGCTCGACGCCTGGCGGGTGCCGATGCGCTGGATCGCGAACATGGGCGCGATGAGCAACGACCCGGCCCTCACCGCGCTGGTCGCCACCGATCCCTCCGGCGGCGGCAACCGGGTCGCACTCCGCTTCCTGCGGACCTTCCTCACCTCCGCCCCGCCGGTGGAGCCGGAGGCGTTCACCGCCTGCCCGGTGCTGATGACGCACCCGGCGGACGACCGCTGGACGCCGGTCGCGCTCAGCCGTGCCTTCTTCGACCGCATCGCCGCCGACAAGCGGCTCGTGCTGCTGGAGCGGGCCGGACACCTGCCCGTCGAGCAACCGGGACTGACCCAGTTGGGGCAGGCCGTCAGCGACTTCGTCAGCTGACCGTCGACGCTGACGGCGGGTGGGTCAGCGCGGCACGACACCGTTCTGGTACGCCCAGACCACCGTCTGCAACCGGTCCCGTACGCCGATCTTGGCCATCGCCCGGCCGAGGTGCGACTTGACGGTGCTGGTCTCGATGAACAGCTCGGCGGCGATCTCCACGTTCGACAGACCCTGGGCGAGCAGCCCGACGATCTCGGCCTCCCGTGCGGTGAGCTGGTGCGCCGCCACCGCGTCGGTGCGCGGTGCGGCGGTGCGGCGGGCGAACTCGCTGATCACCCGGCGGGTGACCGCCTGGTCGACGAGGCCGTACCCGCCGGCCAGGCGGCGTACCGCCTCGATCAGCTCGTCGGGTTCGCAGTCCTTGAGGATGAACCCGCTGGCACCGGACTCCAGCGCGCCGAAGACGTACTCGTCGAGGTCGAACGTGGTCACCACGAGCACGGCGGGCGGCGTCTCGGTGGCCTCCGCGACGATCCGGCGGGTGGCGGTGAGCCCGTCGCCGCCGGGCATCCGGACGTCCATGCAGATGACGTCCGGCCGGTGCCGGCGGGCCAGGTCGACCGCCGCGTCGCCGTTCGACGCCTCGGCCACCACCTCGATGTCCCCGGCCTGCTCCAGGATCACCCGGAATCCCATCCGCACCACCGCCTGGTCGTCCACGAGCATCACCCTGATCACGTCGGGTCCCCCTTCGCGGTCGCCGTCGCGGCGCGCGCGGCCTCCGATGCGGTCGGCAGGCTCACGGTGACCGACCAGCCGCCGTCGGCGGTCGGCCCGGCGGTGAACTCGGCACCGATGAGCTGGGCGCGTTCCCGCATGCCCACCAGGCCCACGCCGCCGGTGGTGCGGGCGGCCGGCTCGGGCCGTCGAGGTGGCGGATCGTTGCGTACCTCGAGTGTCACCCGGCGGTCCAGGTAGCGCAGGGCCACCCGGACCGGGGCGCCGGGGGCGTGCTGGCGGGCGTTGGAGAGCGACTCCTGCGCCACCCGGTAGAGCGCCACGTCGGCGATCGGCGGCACCTCGCGCGGCTGCCCCTCCCGGACGAACCCGACCGGGCCGCCGAGGTCACCGGCGGTGCGGACGAGGTCGTCGAGGACGGCCAGGCCGGGCACCGGGACCGTGCCGTCGCCCGCGTCCGCCCCGGTCCGTCCGCGCAGCACCCCCACCACCAGTCGCAGGTTGTCCAGGGTCTGCTTGCCCTGGGCGCGGATCCAGGCCACCCCGGCACGGGCCGCCGCCGGATCGCGGTCGATCAGCCGCTCCACCGCCGCCGCCTGCACCACCATGCCGGAGAGGTGGTGGGCGGCCACGTCGTGCAGCTCCCGCGCCATCCGGGACCGCTCCGCGCCGATCGCCGCCTGCACGCCTGCCCGCTGTGCCCGGACCGCCTCGTCGGCGCGTACCTTGACCAGCTCGACGTAGCGCCGGTAGGTGGCGACGTAACCGCCGACGAAGGCCGCGCCGAGGTAGGTCAGGGCACTGGCGGTGAAGCTGCCGAGCACGGCGAGCAGGACGTCGGGGACGGCGAGGACGGCGGTGGTGACCACCGCCCCCGCCGTCTCCACCAGCGTGGCGGCCCCCGCGATCAGCAGCGCCGTCCGGACCGGCCGCAGCGTGCCGACGGTGTACGCGGCGACGAACGGTGCGATGCCCCGGATCGACATCTCCGGCAGGGACAGCCCGACGATCGCCAGTTGCAGGGCGACGACCAGGGCGAGACAGAGCCGTGGACGCACCCGGCGCAGGCAGAGCAGCATCGTCTGCACGCCGCAGAGCCCGAGCACCGGCCAGGCCCGCTCCGGGTCGACGGAGAGCCCCTCCGCCGGTGCGACGATCCAGAGCAGCAGCGCCAGCAGCAGCAGGGTGAGCACGGTGACCGCCGCCGCGAGCAGGCCGTCCCGGGCGAAGCGGCCGGTCACGCCGAGTCGGGTGAGCTGCTCGTCGAGCCGCCTGGTCAGCCGGGGCGACCGGGGCGTCGCCTCGATCTGCGGATCAGGGTGGGTGCTCATGCGGTGGACATCCTTGCTCCGGTCCGTCCCGGATCGACGTGTCAGAAGGAGATGCTAGGCGCGAGCAGCATGAACTCGACGGCGAACCAGCCCGTACCGGCCAGGGCCAGCAGGATCAGGGCGCTGGCGGTGATCCGGTGCCAGCCGACGCGACGGCGTACGTCGTCGACCAGCCGCACCGTGGCGGGCAGCACCCCGAGCAGGCCGATCAACTGGAGCGCCTGCACGGTGCGCAGCGAGGTGGCGGAGACGTCCTGCAACCCCATGACGGCCACGACGCTCACCGCCCAGCTGGTCAGCGCGAGCAGCGCACCGGCGACCGCGACGCGGCTGAGCACCCGCGCGGTGCGTCCGGCCCGGTCACGACGCGCCCGACCGAGGACCCGTCGGACGAGGGCGCCGAACGGCCAGGAGAGCACCGTCAGCGCCAGCACCAGGACGGAGACGCCGAGCACCGGTACGACCACCGCCGTGGCCCGTGCCGGCTCGACCGGCAGCAGGGTGAACGCGGAGTCGTAGCTGATCGCCGTCACCCGGTCGTCGGTGACCCGCATCGCCAGCAAGCGATGCCCGCCCACCTCACGCCAGACCCAGGGGGTCACCTCCTCGTACAGGGCAGGGGTGGCCGACAGCGGGCCCGGCTCGAACAGCAGTCGGTTGTCGTCGGCGACGCTGACCGTGGTCCGGCCGACCAGACCGATCAGGGTCAGGAAGTTGCTGTGGATCCCGCGTGAGTCGGTGTACGTGCCGACTGCGGCGGCGGCGTGTGCGGCGCTGGTCTCCGTGTCGACGCCCGCCGGTCGCTCCGACATGGCCGGGAAGTAGCGGTCGGCGAAGCCGTTGACCACCGCCTGGCGCAACTCGTGGCTGTCCAACTGGCCCCGGCCACCGCCGTTGAGCGAGAGGAAGATGCCGGCCCGTTCCTGGGGATAGATCTGCAGGTGCGAGTGGAAGTACATGGTGTCGCCGCCGTGGCCGAGGATGTGTCGGCCGTTGCGGCTCTCGTCGAAGAGCCCGAGCGTCATCCGGGGGCCGTCCGCGAGGGTGCCGAGCGAGGTGGCGTCGAGCCCGGGACGCTGCATCAGCTCGCGGGTGGGCGCGTCGAGCAGCGGCCCCTCGCCGACCGTCTCGCCGGTCAACGCCAGCATGAAGCGGGCCATGTCGGTGGCGGGTGCGCTCAACGCGCCCGCCGGGGGAGTGCCGACGATCTCGAACGGGCCGGCGACGCCGGCGGCGTCGTACCCCTTCGCCATCCGGTCGGCCAGAGCCGGGGGCAGCGGCTGCGCGAACGTCGACGACGCCATCCCGGCCCGGGCCAGGACGTTGCGGTCGACGTACTCCTCGAACCGCGTCCCGCTGATGTGCTCGACGATGTATCCGGCCAACGCGTTGCCGTAGTTGGAGTACGCGGGCACGGTGCCCGGCCGGTAGATCTGCTCCGGCGGGTCGGTGGCCAGGGCCTTGCGCAGGTCGGGGCTGCCACCGTCGAGGCCGATCAGGCCGGCGACCCGCTCCTCGAATCCGGCGGTGTGGGTCAACAGGTGCCGCAGGGTGACCGGCTCGTCGTAGCGGCGGGGCACGGTGAAGTCCAGGTACTCGTCGACGTCGGCGTCGAGGTCCAGGTCGCCGCTCTGCACGAGCTGGAGGACCGCGACGGCGGTGACCAGCTTCGACACCGAGCCGACCCGGAACAGGTGCCGGTCCGGGTCGACCGGTACGGCCTGGCCGGAGCCGGAGCCGGAGCCGGAGCCGGTGTCCGCGTGGCCGTAGCTACGGGCGGTCAGGATCTCGCCGCCGCGGACGACCGCGACGGTGGCACCCGGGATGCCGGTCCGCTGGAGCGCGGCGGGCAACAGGCCGTCGAGCCAGGCGTCGAGGTCGGCGGCGTTCAGCGCGGCCGGGTCGGCCGGTACGCCCGGAGCGGGTGGCGTGGGAACGGACAGGACGGTCGGTGCGGCGCCGCACCCGGCGGCGGTGGCGACGGCGACCGC
>NZ_SISL01000400.1:0-5382 GCF_004307965.1 Verrucosispora sp. SN26_14.1
CCGCGCTGTCGCGCTGGCGGGCCGGAAGGCGTACGGGGGTGGGACGCGCTCAGCCGACCTCGACGGGCAGCGACGGGTCGCTGGTCCACTCGCGCAGCGAGCCGTCGTACACGGCCACGTCGGTCTCCCCGATCAGGCGCAGTGCCAGGGCGTCGCCGGTGGCCGCGATGCCTCCGCCGCAGTAGGTGACCTTCCGGCCCGGCTGGGCCTGCACCTCCTGGAAGATCTCCCGCAGCTCCGGCACCGACCGGAAGGTCCCGTCGGCCGGGTCGAGCAGCGCGGCGACGAAGACGTTGCGGCTGCCGGGGATCCGGCCGGGGCGGGCGTAGTTGATCGTCTCGGTGGCGTGGTGGTCCTCGGGCGACAGCGAGTTGATCAGGCAGGCTCCGCTGACGTTCTCCACCACCTGCTTGACCTCGTCCAGATCGGCGAAGAGTTCCGGCCGGGGCGTGCCGACGAACTGCGCGGGCGGGTAGCTCTCCTCGCCGTCGCGGGTCGGCCGGCCCTCGGCGGTCCACTTGCCGAACCCGCCGTCGAGGACGGCCACGTTGTCGAAGCCGTTCGCGAGCAGCAGCCACCACACTCGGGTGGCCCAGAAGACGTTGGCCGCGTAGACCACGACCGCCGTGTCCGGGCCGATGCCCAGTCGGCCCGCCGCCGCGGCGAAGCGCTCCGGAGAGGGCTTGGTGAACCAGCCGCCGTCCGGCTCGGAGAGGTCGTCGATGATGTCGGCGAACGCCGCCGACGGGATGTGCGCGGCCAGGTACTCGGGGCGACCGGACGTCTGGGACCAGTCCTGACCGGCCTCGCTCGGCGGGGCCAGGTGCACGGTCGCGTCGAGGATCCGCAGGTCCGGGTGGTCGAGGTGCTGGGCGAGCCACTCGGTGGACACGAGCGGGGTGGGCAGGTCGAGGGTGCGTGCCATGAGTCCTCCTGTCGCCGGAATTCCCTATCTTGGCAATCGGGATTACCTTCGCGACAATACGGCCCCGACCTGCGGATATTTCGGCTAGTGGTGGAGCTCACCCGCCGCTTGCCGGGGTAGCCATCGACGGACGACAGGCCGGGGAGGACGGGCCTCCCCGGCCTGCCCGCCGGTCAGTGCACGGTGAGGTTGCCGCCGGTCAGCGCCACCTCGCCGGTCCCGCCTCCCGTCCAGTCGGACGAGAAGACCAGGGTGCCGCCCTGCCAGAGGGTGATGCCGACGGTGTCGTGACGTCCCGGCGCGCCCCGGTCGGTCACCGTCACCGCCAGCGTCAGCCCGGCGGCCACCAGCTTGCCCCGGCCGTCGTAGAGACCGGCCTGGTAGCGCACCGACGCCGACCTACCGGCCGAGGTGATGCCGAGACCGTCGACGGCGGTGGTCCGGACCTTGTAGTCGGTGCCGCCGGAGCGGTACGTGATCTCCGCGTGGCCCGACGCCGCCTTCTTCGCGGTGGCCGGCTTCGCGTTCAGGTTCACCGAGACCTTCGACGCCCGGTCCGCCGGGTGGGTGCCGGCCGATCGGGTGGCGGTCAGGTGGCCGCCCCCGGTGAGGAATCCGCCGTCGGACCGCGCGACCGTCACCGTGGCGGTGGTGCCACCGGTGTAGGTGCCGCCGACCGTGGCGGTCACCGTGTGCGCGCCCGCCGGCAGAGTCGCCGTGCAGGCCGCCGTACCGGTGGTGGTGGCCGGGGCGACCAGGTCCACACGGGCGGTGCAGAGCGTGGCCCCACCCGCGGTGAAGGTCACCGTGGCGGTACGCAGGTCGCCGCCGGTGGTGTCGGCCGACGACGGCAGCACGGAACTGTCCCGCACCACGGCCCGCAGCAGGGCCCGACCGGCGGCACCGGCGGTCGCGGTGCTGACCAGGGTGTCACCGGCCCAGGTCAGGGCCGCGTTCTCCGGGCTGACGGTGACGGTGAACGTGGTGCTGCCGACCAGCCCGGTGCCGTCGGTCACCGTGACGGTGACCGGATACGTGCCCGGGGCTGCCGCGGTGGTGCCGGTGACGGTCCAGCTCCGGGTGCCGGGGCGGGTGTCCGCTCCGGAGGTGCCCGCGACGGTGAGCGCCAGACCGGCCGGCAGACCGGTGGCGGTCGCGGTCAGCGTCGACCCGGCGCCGTCGGCGTCGGTCGCCCGGACGGTCACCGTCGGCGAGAGGGCGTCGCTGTACTGCACGTCGACTCCCGCCGCCGGGGCGTCGGTGGAGACCTCGGGGGCGGCGCGGACGCCGAACTCGGCGTCGTTGACGGCGAAGAAGACGTTGCCGACCGCCTCGATCCTGATCCGTGCCTCGTCGGTCGCCACGTTCGGCAGGGTCACCGTCGCACTACCGGTGTTCGGCGTGCTCTGGGCCAGCACGTACGGGAAGGTCCCCCCACCGTTGACCGAGAGCGTGATCTTCACGTGGCCGACGTTCACCGGCGCCACGTCGGTGCCGGCGACGTCCCAGGTGACGGTCTGGGCCGTACCACCGTCGAGCACGGCGGCCTCGGCCTGCGAGGTGACCAGGAACGGTCCGGCGTCCGGGGCCAGCCGCAGCGCGACGTCGGCACTACCGATCCCGCCGCCGCCCGGCCGACCGTCCCGGGCGGTGAGCTTGAAGTTCAGGGTCCGGTCGTTGTTCACACCGACCCAGTCCCGGGTGGGCAGGAACTCCGAGTAGCAGTCCAGGATCTCCGGCGGGACGTTGGAGGCGCTGCCGCTGGCCGGGGGTGCCGGCGGGGTGGGGCAGGCACCCGTACGGGCGTTGGTGTTGCCGACCAGCACCTGCGCGAGGTCCGGGAAGACCCGGGTGGAGTCGGTGGTGACGGCGTTCTGACCCGGCGAGTGGTACTTCAGGGCGTCCTCGGGCGACACCCACGCCGGTTCGCCGAAGACCCGGAACAGCGGCCCGTTGGTCTTGGTGTTGTTCACCAGCGCGGTGCCGGCGCTGCCACCCCGGTCGTTCTGCTCCCACAGGTAGGTCAGCGTGTCGCCGTCGACGTCGGTGGCGCTGCCGGTGAGCGCGAACGGCGTACGCACCGGGATGGTCAGACCGTCCGGCACGGTGACCACCGGGGCGTGGTTGGTGGTCTGCTCGACCAGGTGGCCGCCGTTGTCGACGGCACCGCCCTTGGCGGTCTCGCCGACGAAGCCGGTGGCCCCGGTGAGGTCGCCCAGGGTCAGCGGGGCCACGTCGGTGGCGGCCAGGGTGCCGCCGAAGGTGACCTGGAATCCGGTGTCGTTGAGCGTGCCGCTGCCCCCGAAGGCGGCCACGGTGACCGTCGCGCCGGCCGGCCAGCCCGCGATCGACTCGACGGCGGCCTTGATCCCGGCGGTGGTGTAGTTGGCCCCGCGCACGATCGGCGCCGAGGTCGCGTCGCCGTAGCCGAGGGTGAACGAGTCACCGGCGGTGTCGAAGTCGCGCAACGAGACGGTCTGCACCTCGTTGATCGCCGGCCGGCTCGACGTGACGAAGTTCGTGATCTCGGTGAAGGTCCGGTGCGACCAGTACGGGTCGGTGTGCGGCTGGAGGTTGTCCTGCTGGCAGATGCCCGCGTACGCCATGATCGACGAACCACTGCCCGGCTCGTACGAGTTGGCCGCGCTGCGGTTGCCGCCCGAGCAGTTCCACTGGTTGCCGTTGAAGGTGTGGTTGCCGGCGAACTGGTGCCCGATCTCGTGTGCCACGTAGTCGACGGCGAAGTAGTCGCCGACCGGGTTGGGCAGGCCGGTGCAGCCGCGCGCCTTGCCGTCACCGCCGACCACGCCGAGGCCGGCGATGCCGCCGCCGCTCAGTCCGAGACCGATGTGGCCGACGTCGTAGTTGCCCGCGCCGACGAGTTGGCCGAGCACGATCCGGTTGCGGTTGAGCAGCCCGCTGCTGCACCCGGTCAGCTGCGCCGGGGTGTAGCAGCCGGCGCTGCCACAGGGGCCGTTCGGCTCGGTGGCCAGCGCCGGGGTGTTCAGGTTCGTCTTCTCGGTGTCGTTGACCAGGACGAGCCGGATCGCGGTCTCGTCCTCGTAGATCTGGTTCACCCGGTTGATCAGCGTGACCTTCGCGGCCGTCACGTTCTCCACGCCGAAGAAGGTGGCGTACGACGGGTCGGTGACGAACGCGAGACGGTAGGTGCGCAGCGTCACCAGTGGGCCGACCACCGGCTCGTCGTGCGCCTCCTCGATCTCGTCGTGCAGGTGGTGCGCCGCCGACTCGACGTCCTCCCGCTCCACGAACTCACCGTTCTGGTTCGTCAGGTCGCGGGCGAAGTAGCTCGCGTACAGGCTCTGGTCGCGGTGGTAGTAGGGGTCGATGTACCACGCGCCGTCAGCGGACCGGACCGAGGCGTGGAAGCCGAGCGGAGTGAGATCGGCGCGGATCGTCGCGGTCGGGTCGTCCAGGCCCGTGCCGGCGTACGTGCTGATCTCCGGGTGGGCGGCGGCCAGTTCCGGCTCCATCACCGGCGACTCCGCCAGCGCGAAACGCTGGAAGGTCCCGTCGGGGGCGGGCAGGGACACCACCTGCTGGGGCTGGCCCGCCGCGCGGCGCTGCTCCGCCGGTGCCCTCTCCAGCAGGCGCTGCATGCCGCCCCGGTCCAGTGTGTAGGCGGACAGGTGCGCCGCCTCGATGGCCGCTGGACGGCCCGCTTTGGTGGCGGCGGGTGTGCCGTCCACCTTGCGCCACGGGCCGTCGGCCGAGGGGGCGGCGGCGGCCGGGGTGGAGGTCAGCAGGATCGGTGACATCGTCGCCACCAATGCCATGGCCAGCACGGCGGCCAGGCGGGGTCGGTGTGACCGGGTGTGTCCGGACCGTCCGCCCGGTCGAGGGGTGCGGAAGCGCCTCAACTCGTCTCCCTGGTGATGAGGGGTGCGACCCATCGCGCCGTCCGGGTCGACGGGCAGCGCGAGTGATCGATGGATGGGCCAGACCCTAACCGGACGGCGGAGGACGAACATCAGCCGAACAGGGGAAGATCCTCTGGAAGGGAACCGCCGCCGCCGGTCGCAACGCGACTGTCACCGGATCGTCACACCGTCGACCGTCCCGTTCGGAGGGTCAGCCGCCGATCAGCAGGGCGACGGCGAGTGCCGCGATGATGGCGCTCGACAGCAGGGCCGTGACCAGGCGTCCCCGCGCACCGGTGAGCGTCCGGCCGAGCAGCGTGCCGCCGGCCGCGATCACCAGTTGCCAACTGGCCGAGGCCAGGAACACCCCGAGGGTGAAGAGGGTCGCCGCGCCGGCCCCGGACCCGTACCGGCCGCCGCGACCGAGCACCAGTGCGGTGAAGTAGACGACGGTGGCCGGGTTGAGCAGGGTCAGCGCGAGGATGCCGGCGTACGCCCGCAGTGGGGTGTCCAGCCCTCGCCGCACGGCACCGGGGGCCGGACGGCCGTCGGCGTCCACGGCGGGCCGGGTCGGGC
>NZ_SISL01000401.1:0-5380 GCF_004307965.1 Verrucosispora sp. SN26_14.1
GGCGTCGGCGGCGCTGCACCAGCGTGGCGACCGGCACCTCCAGCAGCGGCAGCAGGCTCGCCAGCACCGCCTCGCGGACCGCGTGGGCCGTCGCCTCCGGGTCGTCAGCGGCCGAGCCGGATGGTTCCGGCACCACCTCGTCGACGATGCCGAGCCGGACCAGGTCCGGGGCGGTCAGCTTCAGCGCCCGGGCCGCCTGCGGCGCGGCGGTCCGGCCCGGCCAGAGGATCGCCGCGCAGCCCTCCGGACTGATCACCGAGTAGACCGCGTGCTGGAGCATCAGCACCCGGTCGGCGACCGCGAGGGCGAGCGCGCCACCGCTGCCGCCCTCGCCGGTGACCACCGTGACGACCGGGGTGGGCAGCACGCTCATCGTCAGGATGTTCTCCGCGATGGCGGCGGCCTGGCCGTGCTCCTCGGCGGCGACACCGGGATCGGCGCCCGGGGTGTCCACCAGGGTCACCACCGGCAGACCGAGCCGCGCGGCGAGCCGCATCAGCCGCAGCGCCTTGCGGTGCCCGGCCGGGCTGGCCATGCCGAAGTTGCGGGCCACCAGCTCGGCGCTGGTGTGTCCCTTCTGGTGCCCGATCACCATCAGGTGCCGGCCGTCGAGCCGGGCCAGTCCGCCGACCATCGCCGGGCAGTCGCCGCCGAGCCGGTCGCCGTGCAGTTCGGTGAAGCCGTCGAAGGCGCTCTCCAGGTAGTCGAGCGTGGTCGGGCGGGCGGGGTGCCGGGCCAGCCGGACCGTCGCCCAGGCGTCCCGGGTCACCGGCTCCGGGTCCGGCCCCGGATCGGCGGGGCGCGACGACGGGGACGCCACGCCCGGTCGACGACCGCCGGCCGCGGCGGCGAGCAGCGTCGTCAGCCGGGCGCGCAGCGCGTGCCGGGGCACCACCATGTCGACCTGGCCGTGCCGCAGCAGGAACTCGGCGGTCTGGAAGCCCTCCGGCAGATCCCGTCCGGTGACCTGCCGGATCACCCGGGGGCCGGCGAAGCCCATCCGGGCGCCGCTCTCGGCGATCACCAGGTCCGTGCAGGTGGCGAACGAGGCGGCCACTCCCCCGTACGTCGGGTCGGTGAGCACGCTGACGGTGAGCAGCCCGGCCTCCCGCAGCGCGGCGATCGCCTGGCTGACGGTGGCCATCTGCATCAGGGACAGGGCGCCCTCCTGCATCCGGGCGCCTCCGGAGGCGGTGACCAGGACCAGCGGGACGCCGGCCGCCAACGCCTCCTCGGCGGTCCGGGTGATCAGTTCGCCGACCGCGCAGCCGAGGCTGCCGCCGAGGAAGCGGAAGTCCATCACGGCGAGCGCGCAGCGGTACCGGCCGACGGTGGCGGTGCCGCAGAGCACGGCCTCGGGAAGCCCGGTGTCGGCGCGGGCGGCGGTGAGCCGGTGCGGGTACGGCAGCACGTCGACGAACCCGATCGGGTCCACCTCGGCCGCGCGGTCCGACAGCGGCTGGAAGGACGCCGGGTCGACCAGTTGGCCTACCCGCTCGGGCGCGGCGAGCCGCGCGTGCCGACCGCACTCGGGGCAGACGTCGAGGTTGCGCCGCAGCCGCTTGCGGTAGAGCAGGGTGGCGCAGCCGCCGCAGCGCGACCAGAGCGTGCCGTCGGCCGGCGCGGTGGCGGTCACGACCGTGGCCCGTCGAAGTGGTAGAAGCAGCGGGCCATCGCGTCGCGCGGGGACCGCCAGGTCGGCAGGTACGGCGAGACGTACGGGCTCAGCCGGGCGCTGACCCGCTGGAACTCGGGGTGGTCCCGGACGGCGGCGACCGCCTCGTCGCCGGGCGACTCGGTCTCCAGCAGGTGCACGTACAGGTCACCGAGCCGGTACAGCGACCGGTGCCGGACACCGACCAGCCGGGGCAGCTCGGTGGTGTCGGACTCGGCGAAGATCTCGGCGACGGTGGCCTCGGCGGTCGGGTCCACCTTCGCGACGATCAGCGTGCGGTCCATGCTGGACCTCCCCCCATGGGCCGGTGGTGACACCACCGGGTGCCCGGACGACTGCGGCCACGATGCGCCGCCACGCGTCACCCGAGCGTCACCGGAACCCCCGCCTCCGAGGACGGTTGGTGACGTTCCGTTGACGCATGCTGTGCCCCACCTGTGTGCCGGCGAACGCCATGATCATCACATGTTCGCAGTTCAGAGCCAGGTTCATGAAGAGGCTTAAGTTACTAAGCCGACATCAGCGTTGACTCAGAGTAACCGCTATTGATAATCTTCACGACGGAACCGACCCGTCCCGCAGGGGGTACCGCCGTGGCCGCCGAACCACCCGCGCCGACCACCGGCGAACACCGGACCGCCGAGGTACGCCTGCACCTGCTGGGCGGTTTCCGGCTCACCCACGACACCGCTCCGGTGGTGGTGCCCCGGGGACTGCAACGGATCATCGCGCTGATCGGGCTGCGACCCGACGCGACCCGCGCCCACCTGGCCGGTCTGCTCTGGCCGGAGGCCGGCGAGGACCGCGCGCTCTCCTCACTGCGCACCGCGCTGTGGCGACTGCGGCAGGACCCGTACTGCCCGTTGACCACCACCGCCGACACCATCCGCCTCGACCCGACGGTCGCCGTGGACGTCGACCGGCTGGTCGAGACCGCCGCCCGGGTACGCGACGGCCAGGCGCCCGAGGACGCCACCGAGGCGCTCGCCGCCGGGCGGCACGACCTGCTGCCCGGCTGGTACGAGGACTGGGTGCTGACCGACCGGGAACGGCTGCGCCAGCTCCGACTGCACATGCTGGAACAGGTCGCCGCCCAGCACCTCGCCGCCGGGCGGCACGGCGAGGCGCTGGAGGCGGCGCTGGAGGCGATGGCCGCCGAACCGCTACGCGAGACGCCGCACCGGCTGGTGGTCCGCATCCACCTCGCCGAGGGCAACGCCTTCGAGGCGGTACACGCCTTCTACGTCTACCGCGACCTGCTGCTGCGGGAGCTGCGCCTGGAACCGTCCCCGGCGATGAGCGCGCTGCTCGACGAGACACTGGAACCGATCCGCCGGGCCACCCGGGTACCCGCCGAAACCAGCCACCCCGGCGGCCGTGCCCGGTTCCGGACCCGCTGATCCGCCGGACCGCGCGGGTCGCGTCACCGGCCCGACCGGTCGCGTTGACGGGCAGGTGACAGTCCACCGGAGAGGGTGACATCGGACAGCCGTCCGTGGCCCGGCGCGAGACGTCCGGGCGGGAACACCGGTGAGAGGGGTCCGATGAGCCGTCTAGTGATCGTGAACAGGATCATCCCGGGCGCGGAGGGACGGGTGGCGCAGATATTCGCCGAGTCCGACGCGACCGAACTGCCCAGCCTGACCGGGGTACGCCACCGGTCCCTGTACTGCCTGCACGACCTGTGCGTACACCTGATGGAGACCGACGACGTCGGCACGGACGCCCTCGCAGCGGCCCGCAACCACCCGCTGTACCGCGAGGTCAACGAGCGACTCTCCGCGCACACCTCGCCGTACCTGCCGACCTGGCGCTCCCCCCGTGACGCGATCGCCAGCTGCTTCTACCGCTGGGACGCCGCCGACGTCCCGGCACCCCGCGTGGCCGGCTGACCGGCGGTCGGCTGATGTCCACCCGCACACCGCACGTCCTGGTCATCGGCGCGGGCACCGGCGGTCTCTGTCTGGCGCACGGGCTGCGCCGGGCCGGGATCAGCGTCGCCGTGTACGAGCGGCACCGGACCCGGGCCGACGGGCTGCTCGGCTACCGGGTGGGCATCGGGCCCACCGGCAGCCGGGCGTTGCGCGACTGCCTGCCGCCGGAGCTGTTCCGGATCTACCTGGCCACCTGTGCCCGCTCACCCCGCTACTTCAACGTGCTCACCCAGCGGATGCGGCACACCGCGTCGTTCCCGTTGCGGCCGGACACCGACCCGGTGGACACCGAACGCTCGGTGGCCCGGATGACACTGCGTCAGGTGCTGTTGACCGGGATGGAGGACGTGGTGCACTTCGACCGCACCTTCACCCACTACGACCAGCACGACGACGGCACGGTCACCGCGTACTTCGCCGACGGCACCAGCGCCGTCGGCGACCTGCTGGTGGCGGCGGACGGCACGCACTCCGCGGTCCGCCGGCAGTACCTGCCGCACGCCACCGTCCGGGACGCCGGCACCGTGAACATCGCCACCCGGATCCCGCTCACCGCACACACCCGGGGACTGCTGCCGGAGACCGTCCGGCGCGGCATCTCGCTGATCTTCGGGACCGGTGGGGTGATGGGCGTCCTGCACGTGATGGAGTTCAAGTGGGACGGCGACGGGCGACTCAAGCCGGACGTCCCACCCGCCGACGCGGCCCTGCTGGCCGACTGGCCGGGGCTGCGGCACGACCCGACCCGCGACAACATCAACCTGGTGGTGTGGAGCACTGCGCGGCGCTTCCCGGCGGACGTCCTGCGCCGCCGGGGCGGGGAACTGATCCAGGTGGCGCTGGAGTTGACCGCCAACTGGCATCCGACGCTGCGGGAACTGCTGAGTCGCGCCGACCCGGAGAGCGCGCTGCCGATCCGGGTGTCCACGTCGGAGCCGGTGCCGCCCTGGAAGAGCAGCACGGTGACGCTACTCGGTGACGCGATCCACACCATGACGCCGGGCCGGGGCGTCGGCGCCAACACCGCGTTGCGCGACGCCAACCTGCTGCGGCGACACCTGGTCAGCGCCGTGGCCGGCGAGAAGACGCTGGTCCAGGCGGTGGCCGACTACGAGGCGACGATGCTGCCGTACGGCTTCGCCCGGGTCGCCGACTCGTTGAACCGCAGCGGCACCAGCGGGGACGACCGGATGTACAAGCCGGTGTTCGGCCGACTCGCACTGCTCGGCGCGCGCGGGTACTTCCGGGTCACCAGCCGGGTACCGCCGCTGCGGCGCAAGTTCGTCGACGACTTCTACACCTATCGCGGCGAGGAGGACTGAGCGGCGAGGAGGACTGATCCGTCCCGACCCGACCCCGGCACGGCCGACCCCGTGCCGGGGTCGCGGTGTACCCACCGTGTCCACACCGTCCGTTCCGCGCCGGACACCTGCGGTGAACCCCGTCCCGCGAGTACGGACTGTTACATGGCCTGCCTGTTGCCCCGGCCCCACGTGTGCGAAGCTGCGGCGAGCTTTTTTCGCGACGATTCGGACGTAGGACTTCAGGGAGGTTTACCGTGGGCGACTCCTTCGGGAGCTGGCTGATACTGCTCGTGGCGCTGCTGGCGGGTCTGGTGGTGGGCTGGGTGCTGCTGCGCGGCCGACGGGGCGAACCTCCCGCGTCGACCACCGCGAGCGCCACCACCAGCGAGCCGACCCCGGCCGCCACCGTCAGCGAGCCGATCCCGGCCGCCGTCGAGACCGAGACGACCCCCGCCGCCGTCGAGACC
>NZ_SISL01000402.1:0-5377 GCF_004307965.1 Verrucosispora sp. SN26_14.1
GCCGCGCGGCTCTGCGGTGCGGGCGGCGCAGGTGGCTGCCCTGCCTCCCGTCGCGCCGCTTCCGGCTGAGCTGCTCTCGGCTGAGCTGCTTCCGGCTGCGCCGCTCACGGTCGCACCGCTCACGGTCGCACCGGTGCCGGCTGCTCCGGAACGGCCGGCGGAGGCCGCACGGTTCAGATGGCCGGTCGACGGTCGGCCGCATCCGGTGCGTCGCTTCGATCCGCCGCCCCGACCGTGGCTGCCCGGCCATCGCGGGGTCGACCTGCTCGCCCCGGCCGGTGCGACGATCCGGGCCGCCGGCACCGGCACGGTCCTGTTCGCCGGCATGGTCGCCGGACGTCCGGTCGTCTCGGTGGTGCACCCGGACGGCCTGCGCACCACCTACGAGCCGGTCTCGCCGGACGTCACGGTCGGCACGTCGGTGGCGGCGGGAACCGCGCTGGGCACCCTGCTGCCGGGGCACGCCGGCTGCCCGGAGGCGGCGTGCCTGCACTGGGGCCTGCGTCGGGGGGACGACTACCTCGATCCGCTGGCCCTGCTCGGTCTCGGGCGATCCCGCCTGCTGCCGCTCGATCCGGAACCACCCGCCGCGACCTCGCGGCCCGATGCGGTCAGCGTTGGGCGAGCAGGGTGGGCAGCCGGACGGCGAGCCGCTCGTACTCGTCCGGCGAGTTGTACACCTGCCCGCAGAGCCGCAACAATCCCCGTCCGCCGAAGGTCATGACCGCTACCTGGGTGGCGAGCCGCTCGGCGATCCGGGCCTGCAACGCCCGCGCCGCGTCGAGGTTCGTGGCGAGGCCCGCCGGCAACGGGACGATCCGCATGGCGACGGTCGGTCCGCCGGGGTCGAGCAGTCCGGCGGGCGACACCGCGAGCGCGTCCCCGACCACCCGTTGCCCGTACGCGGCCAGTGCGGCGTTGTGCGCGCGTACCCGGTCCACACCGAGGCTGCGCAGTGCGTACAGCCCGGCGGGTGCACTGAGCCACGCGGTGTAGTCCGCCGTCCCCTGCCACTCCAACCGGCCCGGGAAGCCGGACTCCTGCTCCCAGGAGACCACCAGCGGCTCGATCCGGTCCCGCCAGGCCGGTGACACCACGAGCACCGCGGTGCCGCGCGGCGCGTACCCCCACTTGTGCAGGTTGCCGACCCAGAAGTCGGCGCCGATGCCCTGCACCGACGCGGCCAGCATGCCCGGCGCGTGCGCGGCGTCGACCAGCACGGGTACGCCCTGCTCCCGGGCGAGCCCGACGATCGCGGCGACCGGGAACAGTCGGGCCGTGGCCGAGGTGACCTGGTCCACCACCAGCAGCCGGGTACGCCCCGGACGCAGCCCGGACCGGACGACCTGCAGGATCTCCTCGTCGGTGGCGGTCAACGGGACCCGCAACACGCGGTGGGTCACCCCGGTCCGGCGGCACTCCCGCTGCACCGACAGCGTGACCGCGCCGTAGCCGTGGTCGGTGGTGACCACCTCGTCGCCCTCGCGCAGCCCGAGCGACTGGAGCACCACCGCCACACCGGTGGTGGCGTTCGGGATCAGGGCGGTGCCGTCCGGGTCCGCGCCGAGGAAGGTGGCCAGGTGGCGGCGGGTGTGGGCGATCCGGTCGGTCAGCCCCTGCACGAAGAAGCGCAGCGGGTCCGACTCCATCTCGTCGCGCAACCGCTGCTGGGCCCGCTGCGCGACGATCGGCACCGCCCCGAACGAACCGTGGTTGAGGTGACTGGTCGCCGGATCGAGGGAGAAGAGCAGACGGGCGCCCGCGATCGGCTCGGGCGGCGGCGGGACGCTCACCCGATGATCGTAACCGCTGATCGGCGTCGCCCGGCCTGCTCCGCTCAGGCGCGGGGATGTGCCTGCCGGTACGCGGCGCGCAGCCGCTCCATCGAGACATGGGTGTAGACCTGGGTGCTGGCCAGCGACGAGTGTCCCAGCAACTCCTGCACCGCTCGCAGGTCCGCACCACCTTCCAGCAGGTGGGTGGCGGCGGAGTGGCGCAGCGCGTGCGGGCTCGTCCGGGGCAGGTCGGCGGCCTCGGCGTACCCGGCGACGATCCGGCGGGCGGTCGTCGGGTTCAGCCGACCGCCGCGGGCGCCGAGCAGGAGCGCGTCGCGGGATCCCGGGACCGCCAGCACGGTCCGTCCGCGCCGCAGCCAGTCGTCGAGGGCCCGCTGGGCGGGCAGCCCGTACGGCACGGTCCGTTCCCGCCCCCCTTTGCCGTGGACCCGGATCACGCGTCGGCCGTGGTCGACGTCGGCCACGTCGAGCCCGCACGCCTCGCTGACCCGTACCCCTGTGCCGTAGAGCAGTTCGAGCAGCACCCGGTCCCGCAGCCGTACCGCCTCGGCGTCCCGGTCCGGTTCGCCCGGACCATCGAGGGCGCTGTCTCCCCGGCCCGTCCGGTCGGTGCCGGCGGCCCCCGGCACGATGCCTGTGCCCGGCGCGCTCTCTGTGTTCGGCGCGGCGGCGGTGTCCGGGGCGGCGGCGGTGTCCGGCGCGGTGCCCGTGTTGGCGGCGGCGCCTGCGTTCGGGGCGGTGCCGGTGGCGGTGCCTGTCTCGGAGGCGGTGCCTGTGTTGGCGGCGGTGCCCGTGTTCGGCGTGGTGACGCGGGTCGGGGCCTCCACGAGTTGGGCGGCCTGGTCGGCGCGGAGCACCGTGGGCAGGGTCCGTCGTGGGCGAGGACTGGCCAGGGTGGCGGCCACGTCGGTGGGCAACAGCCCCTCCCGGTGCGCCCAGGCACTGAAGGTCCGCGCCGCTGCCGCACGCCGGGCCATCGAGGTGCGGGCCGCGCCCGTCGTGCGTTGCCGGGCAAGCCAGCTGCGTACCGTGTCGAGGGTCAACTCGGCGACCTGGGTGCAGCCCATCCGTCGGGCGTGCTCCATCAGGGACACCAGATCCGCGACGTAGGCCCTGACCGTGTGCGTCGACCGGTTGCGGACCGAGGCGAGGTGGCGGGCGAAGTCGTCCACCGCGTCGCGCAACGGCTCCGGCAGCGCCGCGTGCACCGCCCGGGTGCCGCGGACGTCCCGGCCCTGTCCACCCGTACCCCGCACGGCTGCCAGCCTACGGCGGGCTGGCGTCACCCGCGACCAGCTGGGTCAGCCAGGGCGAACCCGTCCCTGCGCCGCACCACGAGGGACAGTTCCTCCAGCATCGGCAGGGTACGCAGCACCGTGCGGACGGCCAGGCCGGCCCTCGCGGCGAGGTCGTCCACCCCGACGGTGCCGCGTCGGGGCAGCGATTCCAGGATCGACCTCGCGTCGTCGTCGAGCAGGTCGGCGGGGCGTTCCGGACCGCGCGGCACCGGCGCCAGCTCGCCGATCGGACCCACCTCCTCCAACACCTGCGCCAACCCGGTCACCAGCCGTGCCGCCGGTTGTTCCCGCAGGATCTCGTGCGCGCCGACCGACATCGCGGAGGTGACCGGACCGGGCACCACCATCGCGGGCCTGTTCAGGGCGAGCGCGCGTCGGGTGGTCTGGGTCGCACCGCTGCGCGCCGCCGCCTCCACCAGAACGGTGCCTCTGGTGGCCGCCGCGATGACCCGGTTACGGATGAGGAAGCGAGGACGCAAGGGCTCGGCGCCCGGTGGCCACTCGCTGACCAGCAGGCCGGTCTCGGCGATCCGGTCGAACAACGCGGTGTTGCCCAGCGGGTACGGCCGGTCCACCCCGCACGCGAGCACCGCGACGGTCGACCCACCGGCGTTCAGGGCACCACGGTGCGCGGCGGCGTCGATGCCGAACGCACCGCCGGAGACGACCGTCCACTCCCGGTCGGCCAACCCGTAGGCGATGTCCGTGGCGACGTGCAGGCCGTACGGCGTGGCCGCCCGCGCCCCCACCACCGCCACCGACCGGTCCAGCGTCTCGTCCAACCGCCACGCGCCGCGTACCCAGAAGCAGAGCGGCGGCGCCGTCTCTATGTCGACCCGACGTTGCTTGCCGGGCAGTTCCAGTCGGAGGTGCCGCAACTGCTCGACGGTCATCGGCCACTCGTCGTCGTCGGGCGTGACGAGGCGGGCACCGAGCCGGTCGGTGCGGCGCAGTGCCTCGGCGGCGACCGCCCGGGGATCACCGACCCGGGTCCGCGCGGCCACACCGTCGCGCAGGTCCTCCTGCGGTGCCCCGCCGTCCAGCAGCAACTCCAGTGCGGCCACCGGCCCGATCTCGTCGACCAGCCCGTACACCGAACGGGTGCCCGGCTCGGCCAGCCAGGTCAGCGCCACCCGTGCCAGCCGCGACTCCTCGTGCGTGCTCACGTACCCTCTCCCGTCCTCAGTGTGATGGCCTCGGCGATGTCCTTCTTGTCCGGCTGGGCCCGCCCGTCCAGGTCGGCGATCGTCCAGGCGAGCCGGATGACCCGGTCGAAGCCGCGAGCGGACAGCGACCCGGAGTCCAGCCGGGTCCGCAGGTCGGCGGTGACCGGGTCGGGCAGCCGCCACGGTGCCCGGCGCAGGTTCGGCCCGGGTATCTCGGAGTTGAGCCGGCGCCCCAGCGCCGTCCACCGTTCGGCCGCTGCCTGCCGTGCGGCGTCGACCCGCGCGGCCACCACCGCCGAGGTCTCGTGCGCGGCGGGTTCCATCAGCTCGGCCGCCCGCATCGGTGGCAGGCGGACCTGGAGGTCGATCCGGTCGAGCAGCGGACCGGAGAGCCGGGCGAGGTAACGGCGACGAGCGGCGGGGGCGCACTCGCACCGGTCGTCGCCCGCCGGGTTCGCACACGGGCACGGATTGGCGGCCAGCACCAGTTGGGCCCGGGCCGGGTACTCGGCACCGCCCCGACTGCGGGTCAGCAGCACCCGACCGTGCTCCAACGGCTGGCGCAGCGCCTCCAACGCCGGCTTGCTGAACTCCGGCGCCTCGTCGAGGAAGAGCACTCCACGGTGCGCGAGGGAGATCGCACCCGGCCGGGCGAGTCCCGCGCCGCCCCCGACGATGGAGGGCACGGTGGCGGTGTGATGCGGGGCCTGGAACGGCGGCCGGCGGATCAGTCGGCCGCCGGCCGGTAGCAGACCCGCGACCGAGTGCAGCGCGGTCACCTCCAGCGCGGCACCGTCGTCCAGCGTCGGCAGGATCGACGGCAGGCGTTCGGCCAGCATGGTCTTGCCGGCGCCGGGTGGCCCGATCAACGCCAGGTGGTGTCCACCGGCGGCGGCGACCTCCAAAGCCCGCCGGCCGAGCCCCTGCCCGGCGACGTCGGCGAGGTCGGGGCCGGTGATCACCTCCGGTGCGTCGTCGACCGGCGGCTCGATCAGTGGTCGGCCGTCGCGGACGAAGCAGACCAGCCGGTGCAGGCTGTCCACGCCCCGCACCCGCAGGCCGGGCACCACGGCGGCCTCGGCCGCGTTGCCCGCCGGCACGATCACCCGGTCGACGC
>NZ_SISL01000403.1:0-5336 GCF_004307965.1 Verrucosispora sp. SN26_14.1
ACCCGGGCCAGCACCGTCGCGCTGCGCCAGCCGGCGTCCAGGGCGCCACCGCCCCGCCGGGACACGGCGGCGTTCTCCGGACGCCAGATGGAGCCGATCGGCACCACCCGGGACACCGCCAGCAGCACCACGAACGCGGCCACCAGCAGCACCATCGACATGGCGGAGGCGAACGCGGGTTCGCCGACGGCGGTGGTGAGGGTGCGGTTGAGCAGCACCGGGTAGACCTGTTCGCCGGAGCCGCCGAGCAGGTCGGGCGTGATGAAGAAGCCGAGGCCGAGCATGAAGACCAGCACACAGCCGGCGAGCACGCCGGGCATGCTCAGCGGCAGGAACACGAAGGCGAAGGCGGCCGGGCCACCGGCGCCGAGCCCGTTCGCCGCCTGCGTCAGGCGGGGGTCGATGCGGCGCATCACGGTGTAGAGCGGCAGCACCATGTACGGCAACAGCACGGCGATCATGCCGATCAGCACCGCCTGCTGGGTGTACATCAGCTGGAGCGGTTCGTCGACCACGCCGAGCTTCAGCAGGACCGTGTTGACGGGTCCGTTGCGGGCGAAGATGGTCATCCAGCCGAACGTGCGCACCAGCAGCGCCACGAAGAACGGGATGACCACGAGCGTGGTGACGGTGGCGCGGACCAGCCGGGGTCCGTGCGACATCAGGTAGGCCAGCGGGTAGCCGATGACGAGCGCGCCGAGCATCGCCACGGCGGCGTAGACGAAGGTACGCCCGAGCGCCTCCAGGTAGAGCGACTCGGTGAGCAGGGTGCGGTAGTGCCGGAACGGGTCGCCGGCGGGAAGGCTCTGGGTGGCCAGCCGGACGACCGGATAGGCCAGTGTCAGGGCGTAGAAGGCCAGCACCGGGAGGAGCAGCAGGGCGGTCCGGTCGAACCGCGACCGTCGGGTGGGTGCCGGTGCCCCGGCGCCGGTCGGGGGGTCCTGCTGCGGCGAGTCGGCGGTGGGCCGGGGGTCCGGGACGCGGACGGGGACTCCGGTCACCGCAACACCACCGCTTCGTCGGCGGCCCAGCGCAGGAGAAGTTCGTCACCGGCGGTGTAGCCGGCCATGCCGACGGTGTTCTCCCGGATCAGGTGCAGCACGGTGTCGCCGCCGACGAGGACCGTGTAGCGGCTGCGCTGACCCATGTACAGCACCTCGGTGATCCGCCCGGACATCCCGGCGTCCGGGCCGTCGGCGGCCGGTCCGGACCCGGCCGACAGGGCGATCCGCTCGGGTCGCACCACCACCACGGCCTCGTCCCCGGTGGCCAGGCCGGGGCTGGTCCGGCCGTACGCCAGGGCGCCGTCGGCGGTCCGCAGGGCGCAGGTGCCGTCGGTGATCCGCTCGACGCGGCCCCGGAACTCGACGGACTCGCCCATGAAGGTGGCGACGAAGGCGTTCGCCGGGCTCGCGTAGATCTCGCGCGGGGTGCCGACCTGCTCGATGCGGCCCTCGTTCATGATCACGATGCGGTCGCTCATGGTGAGCGCCTCGTCCTGGTCGTGCGTGACGTAGATGATCGTGGACGCGATCTGGCGGTGCAGGTTGACCAACTCGAACTGCACCGCCTCGCGCAACCTGCGGTCCAGCGCGCCGAGCGGCTCGTCCATCAGCAGCACCGGCGGCTCGAACACGATCGCCCGGGCCAGCGCCGCCCGCTGCTGCTGCCCGCCGCTGAGCTGACTCGGGTACTTGTGCGCGTGCGCGCCGAGCTGCACCAGGTCGACGGCGTGCGAGACCCGGCGCTTCAGCTCCGCCCCACGGATGCCGCGCATGCGCAGCGGGAAGGCCACGTTGCGCTCCACGGTCATGTGCGGGAACAGCGCGTAGCTCTGGAAGACCATGCCGATGTCGCGGCGCTCCGGGGGCAGCCGGTCGAGGCGTTGCCCGCCCAGGTGGATCGTTCCCGCCGTCGGCGTCTGGAAGCCGGCGACCATCGACAGGACCGTCGTCTTCCCGCTGCCGGAGGGGCCGAGCAGGGTGAGGAACTCACCGCCGCGCACCTCGAGGTCGAACTCCCGGACGGCCTGGAAGTCGTGGTAGCGCTTGGCGACCGCGGTGAAGCGCAGTTGCCGGTCGTCCGCGTCGGCGGCCTCCGACGCCGTGCGCGGCACGGCCGGTGAACCGTCCGTCTCGTGTGCGGTGGACACCCCACCGTGCTGGGCCCGGCTCGACACTGCTACCGCTCCTTGCTGTCTGGGACGGTTGTGCATACGTATTCGTAGCATGCGACCCACCAACAGGGGAAGATCCGATCCGCAGGTGGAATCCGATTCGATACCTTGCGTTCGCCGTGCTGCCGCGCCGCTCGCGGTCCCTCCGTGACGATCCGCGAAGGCATCGACGGGGCAGATCCGGCCCGGCACCGGCGTGCATAGCTAGTACGGCGGGACCTCTGCCGGACCCGGCCGCGTCACTGTTGGCCGGGCAGCGATCGGGGTACGTCTCGTGCATGTTCGACGGATTCACCGATGAACGGATCGACGTCGGCGAGGTGGAGCTACGGGTCCGGCACGGCGGGCACGGCCCCCCGGTGCTGCTGGTGCACGGACACCCCCGGACCGGGGCGACGTGGCACCGGGTCGCCCCACGCCTGGTGGACCTCGGGTACACCGTCGTCTGCCCGGACATGCGCGGCTACGGGCAGTCCGGCACGGTGCCGATCCGGCCCGACCACTCGCAGCAGTCCAAGCGTGCGGTCGCCGGGGACATGGTCCGGCTGATGCGGGCGCTGGGTCATCCGACGTTCACCGCCGTGGGCCACGACCGGGGCTGCTACGTGGCACTCCGGCTGGCCCTGGACCATCCCGACGCGGTCGACCGGCTGGTGGTCGTCGACGGCGTACCGATCAGTGAGGCCCTCGCCCGCTGCGACGCGACCTTCGCCCGGCGGTGGTACCACTGGTTCTTCTTCGCCCAGCCGGACACGCCGGAACGCGTCATCGGTGCCGACCCGGACGCCTGGTACGGCGACAAGGCCCGGCCGGAGACCATGGGCGTCGAGAACCACCGGGAGTTCCGCCAGGCCGTCCACGACCCGGCCACGGTCCGCGCGATGCTGGAGGACTACCGGGCCGGCCTCGGCGTCGACCGCGAGCACGAGGAGGCCGACCGGCGGGTCGGGCGTACCGTCCGCTGTCCCACGCTGCTGCTCTGGACGACCCGCGACGACCTGGCCGACCTGTACGGCGACCCGCTCGCCGTGTGGCGCCCGTGGGCCGACGACCTGCGCGGGCACCCGATCGAGTCCGGTCACCACGTGGCCGAGGAGAACCCGGCCGGGCTGACCGAGGCCCTGCACCGCTTCCTCGGCTGACCGGCGCCGCGCCGCCTAGCCGGAGCGCGGCACCTCGGCAAGCCGACGCCGGGCGCCCTCGGCGGCCGGGTCGCCCAGGTCGTCGAAGATGGAGGCGGCCAGCCGCCAGGCCGCCGTCGCCCCGTCGAGGTCGTCCATGGCGGCGCGGGTGTCGCCGAGACGGGTCAGGGTCTCCGCCTGGTGGTAGCGGTCGGCCGAGTTCCGGAACAACTCGATGGACTGCTCGTAGCAGTCCACCGCCGACTGGTACTCCCCCATGCCGTGATAGGCGAAGCCCAGGCTGTCCAGCGTCGCCGCCTGCCCGTTGCGGTCGTCGATCAGCCGTTGCTGGGCGAGCGCCTCGGTGCAGTCCGCGATCGCCTGCCGGTGGTTGCCCAGCACGGCGTGGAGGTAACCGATCGCGTTCAGCGCCCGCCCCTCGCCCGCCCGGTTGCCGACGAGCCGGTAGAGGCGCAACGCCTCGTGGGCGTGCGTCAACGCCTCGTCCCGTCGGCCGAGCACGAAGCAGTGCTCGGTGTAGTTGTGCAGCGTCTGCGCCAGTCCGTCCTGGTCGCCGAGCTTCTCGTACAACGTGATCGCGCGCTGGAGGCGGTCACCGGCGGTGTCGTACTCGCCCAACCGGTAGGCGGCCCGGCCGAGCAGGCGGTTGGCGGTGGCCTGCGCCTCCAGGTCACCGAGACGTTCCGCCGACTCCAACGCGGCCTGCTGGGCGGTCAACTGGTCCTGCCAGAGCCCGCCCGGCGCGAGGAACGTGGTCAGCGCCCAGGCCAGCCGCCAGGCGTACGCGTCGAAACCGGTGGCGGTGGCCTGCCGGACCACCCGGAGCAGCACGTGCCGTTCGGCGGTGAACCAGGCCAGCGCGGCGTCCTGGTCGACCATCGGCACGCGGACGTTGCCGGGTAACGCCGGCAGCGCGGTGACCGGCGGCCACTGCGGCTGCACCAGGCGACCGGCCGGTTCGGCGCTGTGCAGGTAGTGGTCGTACAACCGGCGATGGGCCGCCCACCGCTGGTCGGCCGGCTCGTCGGCGTGGGACAACTCGGCCGCGTACGACCGCAGCAGGTCGTGGAAGGCGTACCGGTCCGGACGGTGCTCGGTCAGCAGGTGCAGCCGGGTCAGTTCGATGAGCACCGGGGCGACCGCGACACGCGGCCAGCCAAGCAGCGCGGCGGCGGCGAAGCCGCTCAGCTCCGGTCCCGGGTGCAGGCCCAGCAGGCGGAACAGGCGTGCCGCGTCCGGGCTCAGCGCCTCGTACGACCAGGAGAACACCCGCCGTACGTCGCCGTCGGCGAGCACCGCGAGCCGGGTCTCCGGGGCCCGCAGCTCGGCGACGACCGCCTCCAGCGGGAACGTGGGCCGGGTGGCCACCCGGGCCGCGACGATGGAGAGCGCGAGCGGCAGCCGGCCGGCAGCCTCGATCATCTCGGCGACGGCGGCCGGTTCGGCGTCCAGACGGCTGCCGTCGACCCGGCTGCGCAGCAGGTGCGTCGACTCGGTGTCGGTCAGCACGTCGAGGGTCAGCAGTCGGGCGCCCTCGACGGCGACCAGCGTGCTGAGCTGGTCCCGGCTGGTCACCACGACGACGCAGCGACCCGCGCCCGGCAGGAGCGGGCGCACCTGGTCGGCGTCGCGGGCGTTGTCCAGCACGATGAGCATCTCGCGGTCGGCCAGCAGACTGCGGTACAGGCCGGTGCGGGCGTGCTGGCTGCTGGGTATGCGGGCCAGTGGTACGTCCAGCGCCTCCAGGAAGCCGAGCAGGGCGTCGGCCGGGGAGACCGTCTCGCCCTCGTCGTAGCCACGCAGGTTGACGTAGAGCTGCCCGTCGGGGAAGCGGTCGGCGGCCCGGTGCGCCCAGTGCAGCGCCAGGGTGGTCTTGCCGACCCCGGCCATCCCGCACACCACGGTGACGACCACGGAGGTCGGTCCGCCGGCCGGGTGTCCGACGACCGCGTCGAGGCGGGCGAGCTGCTCCCGACGGCCGACGAAGTCGGGCGTGGTGCTGTCTCTTAGACCCATCT
>NZ_SISL01000404.1:0-5356 GCF_004307965.1 Verrucosispora sp. SN26_14.1
GACCGTGGTCGGCCGTCGCGTCCGGCGGCGAGCCTGCGGTGCCGGACGTGCGCTCGTGCGGGGGCGCGAGCGAGGTCGGCCGGTCGAGGGTGAACGGCAGGTCCAGGTCGACCCGGCCGTGCTCCGGCTGCGGCGGTACGGGTGCCCAGCCGGTGGGCGGTGGCACACTCGCGCGCCCGCCGACCACGGGTGGAGGCACGTTCGCCCGCCCGCCGACCACGGGCGGTGGCACGTTCGCCTGCTCGCCGACCACGGGCGGTGGTGTCGGCGCCCATCCCGGCGGCGGACCTGACTCGCCGCCGACACCATTGGGCCCACCGGCGGTCAGCGACGGGTAGTCGGCGGGCGATGGCGGACCGGCCGGCTGACCGGTCGACGGCAGGTGACCCGGCGGACCGGCGGTCGGCGGCACCGGGTAGGCCGAGTGGTCCGGCGGAACGGGCGGCGCGGCGGGAGGCGTCGGTGGCGTCGCCCATGCGGGCGTGCCGAAGCCCTCGACCTGGTCCGGCGGCCAGAGTGGTTCGATGTCCCGTTCCGGCGCCCCTTGCTGGCCGGGCACGTGCGCCCGGTCGGCGTTCTCGTCCACCACGGTTCCTCCCCCATTCCCTCTGCCGAGGATAGGCCCACCGGCCGACCTCGGCCGCCGACGCGGGGTGGGGTCAGACCGCCCAGACCGCCCAGGCACCCGACTCGGTCCACCAGGACCGCTTACGGGTCAACTGACCCTCCACGCCGTCGTCCAGATACGGCAGCGCAGCCTCGTCCCGGGGCAGCACGGACACCGCCCGGCCCCGGGCCCGACGTACCTCCAGGCGTACCCGTCGGCGACCCAGCCGTGACCGGGTCACCACCGGGACCGCCACCGCGACCTCGACCAGCCCGTCCGTCGGGTCGGGCGCGGCGAGCAGGGTGACGTCGTCGAGCCGGGCGTACCCGGCGGCGTTGCCGATCGCGCAGGCCAGCAGCGGGTCGTCGCCGTGGGAGAGCACCGCGTCGTCCACCTCCACCCGACCACGCCAGTGCAACGGGCGCCCGTCCTCGGCGGCGGCACCGAGCAGCGCGCCGTCCAGGGTCACCGAGCCGCCGTCGTTGCGCAGCAGGTCCAGTCGGCGGGGCGTGCCGTCGAGCACGGCGGCGGCCACCACCGCCGGATCACGGGGCAGGCCGAGCTGCGCGGCGAGGTCCCGGTGCGTGGTGCTGCGGGCCGGATCCAGCGGCAGTACGCCGACGGGCGGCAGGTCCGGCACGGTCCGGCCGTCGGCCAGGTCGGCCGGACGACGACTCGGCGGCGGGGCGTACCGCCGGACCAACCGGCGTATCACGGCCCGCAACTGTGCGTCACCGGCCACTGCCAGCACGAGGCGGACCTTGGAGTCCGGGTCGGGCCAGGTGAGCCCGTCCGGCCGAGGCGGTGCGTCCAGTCGGGCCAGCACCTCGTCGATCTCCGCGTCCGATCGGGCGGTCACCGTCTCGACCCGTGCGCCTCGGGCGGTCAGCGCGTCTGCGCAGGCCAGCACCGGTACGCGCGGCGTCTCGCAGCGTTCCGGCCGGTCCGGGGCGGCCTCGGGCGTTCCGCCGCAACAGGCACCGCCGCTGCCACAACCGGCCCCGGGAGCGTCCCGCTCCGAGCCGAGGGTGAGCAGCACCACGTCGTACACGGGTAGGCCCCTCCTGCCTCTCGGCGCGACCCCTGCCGGTCGTGCCGTCACTACTTGTTAACCTGACACCCCGGGCTCGCTGACACGGTCGCCATCTGGCACCCGAGCCTTCTGGAGGCGAAGAGATGCCAGCGATCGTGCTCATCGGCGCTCAGTGGGGTGACGAGGGCAAGGGCAAGGTTACCGACCAACTGGGTGAGCGGGTCGACTACGTCGTGCGCTACTCCGGCGGCAACAACGCCGGGCACACCGTGATCACCCCTGACGGCCAGAAGTACGCGCTGCACCTCATGCCCTCGGGTGCGCTCTCCCCGAACGCCGTGATCGTCATCGGCAACGGCGTGGTGGTCGACCCGAAGGTGCTGCTGAACGAGATCGACGGGCTCGCCGAGCGCGGCGTGGACGTCTCCCGGCTGCGCATCTCCGGCGACGCGCACCTGATCATGCCGCACCACCGGGCGCTGGACCGGGTGGTCGAGCGCTACCTGGGCAGCTCCCGCATCGGCACCACCGGCCGGGGCATCGGCCCCGCGTACGGCGACAAGGTGGCCCGGATGGGCATCCGGGTGCAGGACCTGCTCGACCCGGGCATCTTCCGCAAGAAGCTGGAACTCGCGCTGCGCGAGAAGAACCAGGTGCTGTTCAAGGTCTACAACCGCAAGGCGGGGGACGTCGACGCCACCATCGAGGAGTACCTGGAGTACGCGGAGCGGCTGCGGCCGTACATCGCGGAGACCCGCGCGATGCTCTGGGACGCGCTGGACCGTGGCGACACCGTGCTCCTCGAAGGTGCCCAGGCCACCATGCTCGACATGGACCACGGCACGTACCCCTTCGTCACCTCGTCGAACCCGACGGCCGGTGGCGCGTGCGTGGGCGCGGGCATCCCGCCGACCGCGATCACGAAGGTGATCGCGGTGAGCAAGGCGTACACCACCCGGGTCGGTTCGGGTCCGTTCCCGACCGAGCTCTTCGACGAGAACGGCGCGCACCTGCGCAAGGTCGGCCACGAGTACGGCACCACCACCGGCCGGGAGCGCCGCTGCGGCTGGTTCGACGCGGTGGTGGCCCGGTACTCGTGCCGCCTCAACGGCGTCACCGACCTGGTCGTCACGAAGCTGGACGTCCTCACCGGGCTGGCCACCGTGCCGATCTGCGTCGGCTACGAGATCAACGGCAAGCGCGTCGACGACATGCCGATGACCCAGACCGACTTCCACCACGCCACGCCGATCTACGAAGAGCACGAAGGCTGGTGGGAGGACATCACCAAGGCGCGGACCGAGGACGACCTCCCCGAGAACGCCCGGCGCTACATCGCCCGCATCGAGCAGCTCTGCAACACCCGCGTCAGCGTCGTGGGCGTAGGCCCCGGCCGCGAGGAAAACGTAACCCGCCACCCCCTCCTCCCCTAACCCCTCCTCCCCACCCCCCTCTCCGCGTTGATCAAGAAGTTTTGGTCACGGTGGGAGGTCCCGGGTGACCCAAATCCCTTGATCAACTCCGCAGGCGGCGGAGGTTGTCCACAGGGGGCGGCGGGTTATCCACAGGGGTGGAAAAGTGGGGCTGCGGGCGGTGGGGTGGGGGGATGGGGGAGGCGGGACTCGGGGCGCGAAGCGGTGTGGTGACGGTGGAACAGGCGCTGTCGGCGGGGTTCACTCGGGGGCAGATCCGCCACCTGGTCCGGTCGGGGCGTTGGGTCAGGCTGGCCCGGGGGCGCTTCACGCCGTCCACCGAACCTGACCCGTTGGCGCTACGACGGGCCCGGATCCGGGCGGCGGTGGACAGTCTGGGGCCGGAGGCGGTGGCCGTGCTGGGGACCGCCGCCGAGATGCACGGGATCGCCGGGCTGCGTGCCGCGTCCGAGATCCACGTCTCGGTGCCGGTGCAGTGCCCGCGCCCGCAGCGGCGTACGGATCCGGAAATCGTCGTACACCAGTTGACCCTGGGTTCAGAGGATGTCGAGGTGCTGGCCGGTGTGCCGGTCACCACGGCTGTGCGTACCGTCGCCGACGTCATCCTGCGCGCAGACCGGTACCCGGCGGTCTGCGTCCTGGACTCGGCCCTCAACAAGCGGCTGCTCACCGAGGCGGACCTGGCGTCGATCCCCGCTCTGATCGCCGGACGGCGCGGTGCGGTCGCCGCCCGGCGGCACCTCACCGAGACGGACGGCCGGGCCCAGTCACCGTTGGAGACGCGTGCCCGGCTGCGGTGCGTCGACGGCGGTGTCCCGCCGGACGTGCTCCAGGTCGAGGTTCGAGACGAGGACGGCTGGCTCCTGGGCGTCGGTGACCTGGGCTGGCGCCGGGCCCGCCTGATCGCCGAGGCGGACGGCAGAGGGCCGCACGACGGACCGCAGGCGATCTACGCGGACCGGATGCGACAGAACCGTCTGGTCAACGCCGGCTGGCGCATCCTCCGTTTCACCTGGTCCGACACCCTCCACCCCGACTACATCCCGCAAACCGTCAAACAAGCCCTCCGCACCCCCCACTAACCCCGCCGCCCCAGCCTCACGCGGCCCGCCCTGCCCCGCCCGCCCTGCCCCGCCCACCTCGTTGATCAAGAAGTTTGGGCGTCCACACGCCGGAATTGAGACGCGAACTTCTTGATCAACAGGGTCGAGGAGGGTGGTGGGTAGGATGCCGGCTGTGCGTGTTCTGTTGCTGGGTAGTGGTGGACGGGAGCACGCGCTTGCGCTGCGGCTCGCCGAGGATCCGACCGTTGAGCAGGTGATCGCGGCACCGGGCAATCCCGGGATCGCGGGCGTTGCCGAGCTGCGGGAGGTCGTGGCGACCGATCCCGAAGCCGTGGCGGCACTCGCGGTCGAGGTGGCCGCCGACCTGGTCGTGATCGGGCCGGAGGCGCCGCTGGTCGCCGGAGTCGCCGACGCGCTGCGGGCCAAGGGCATCGCGGTGTTCGGCCCGTCGGCCGAGGCGGCGCAGCTGGAAGGCTCCAAGACGTTCGCCAAGGACGTGATGACGGCCGCCGGTGTGCCCACGGCCCGCGCCCACACCTGCACCGACGAGGCGGGTACGGCCGCTGCCCTGGACGAGTTCGGGCCGCCGTACGTGGTGAAGAACGACGGGCTCGCCGCCGGCAAGGGCGTGGTGGTGACCGAGGACCGCGACGCCGCGCTGCGGCACGCCGCCGAGTGCGGTCGGGTGGTCGTCGAGGAGTACCTGGCCGGCCCGGAGGTCTCGCTGTTCGTGGTGACCGACGGCGAGGCCGCCGTGCCGCTGCTGCCGGCGCAGGACTTCAAGCGGGTCGGTGACGGTGACAGCGGCCCGAACACCGGCGGCATGGGTGCGTACGCGCCGCTGCCCTGGGCGCCGTCCGACCTGGTCGATGACGTGATGCGGGACGTCGTGCACCCCACGCTGGTCGAGATGCGTCGTCGGGGCACGCCCTTCGCCGGCCTGCTCTACGTCGGGCTGGCGATCACCGCCGACGGTCCCCGGGTGATCGAGTTCAACGCCCGCTTCGGCGACCCGGAGACCCAGGTGGTGCTCGCCCTGCTGGAGACGCCGCTGGCCGGTCTGCTGCACGCCGCCGCCACCGGCACGCTGGCCGAGCACCCGCCGCTGCGCTGGCACGACGGCGCGGCGGTGACCGTGGTGGTCGCCGCCGAGGGCTATCCGGCCCCGCCGCGTACCGGTGACGTGATCACCGGCGCGGACCGCCCGGGCGTCATCCAC
>NZ_SISL01000405.1:0-5354 GCF_004307965.1 Verrucosispora sp. SN26_14.1
TCGCGGCGGTCACCGTCGCGACCACGACCGCGCCGCCGGCCGCCACGCCGAGCAGCGTCAACTCCGGGTACGCGAACCGGAAACCGGCCCCGGCCAGCACGACCGCAGCCACGAGCAGCCCGATTCCCCGGGCGGTGATCCGCACGACAGACGCCCCGGCGGTCAGGGGTGCGCCGGGGCGGGCTGCCCCGACGGCAGCGGCACCGGCACCGAGGCGACGGACTGACGCAACACGTCGGCGGCGGTCACGCCCCGCACCTGGGCGTCCGGGGTGAGCAGCAGCCGGTGCGCGAACACCGGCTCGGTCAACGTCTTGAGGTCCTCCGGCATGATCCAGCCCCGACCGTCGATCAACGCGTACGCGCACGCCGCCCGCGTCAACGCGATCACCCCCCGCGGGCTCACCCCCACCCGCACCTGCGGATGCGTACGCGTGGCCGCCGCCAACCGCACCGCGTACGCGTAGAGCGGCTCGGCGATGTGCACCCGCAGGGCCATCCGCACCATCTCACCCAGGGTGGCGGTGTCGGTGACCGCCGCGAGGGCCTCGGGGGACCGCACCGTCGCCCCGCGCAGCACCTCCACCTCCACCGACTCGTCCGGATACCCCACCGACAGCTTCACCAGGAACCGGTCCAACTGCGCCTCCGGCAACCGGTACGTGCCGTCCATCTCCACCGGATTCTGCGTGGCCACCACCAGGAACGGCTGCGGCACCGGATGCCGTACCCCGTCGACGGTGACCGTGCGTTCCTCCATCACCTCCAGCAACGCCGACTGCGTCTTCGGCGACGCCCGGTTGATCTCGTCAGCGATCACGATGTTGGCGAACACCGGCCCCGGATGGAACTCGAACCCCCGGGTCGCCTGATTGAAGATCGTCACCCCGGACACGTCCGACGGCAACAGGTCCGGCGTGAACTGGATCCGCCGCCACTGCCCCTTCACCGTCGCCGCGATCGCCCGCGCCAACGTCGTCTTACCCACCCCCGGCACGTCCTCCAACAGCACATGCCCCTGCGCGAACAGAGCGGTCAGCGCCAGCCGCACCACCTGCGGCTTACCCAGCACCACCGAGTTGACGTTCTCGGCCAGCCGCGCGGCGAGGGCGGCGAAACCCTGCACCTCCTGCTGGGTGAGCGGTTCGTGGCTGTTCACGGTGGTGCTCCTCGGACGAATTGGATCAGCAGGTGGGCAGGACGGCGATGTCGTCCCCACCCTCCAGGTTGAGCCAGGCCCAGGGGATGTAGTTACGTCCGCTGTACTCGACCTGCACCCACCAGGTGCTGCGCTTGTCGTTGTTGTAGATGTAGGCGTACACCTCTTCGCCCCGCACCCGGCAGTACGCCTTCAACCGGTTACCCGGCCGCGCCCACCCGACCTGCCGGTCGTTGTCCTGCCTCGGCACCGAGAAGATCTCATTGCCGTTGCGGCCATCCCGGTCCCGATCGCAGTACGTCGCCTCCGCACCGGAACTCCCGTTGTTGCAGGTGGCTATCCCGAACAACGCATCCGTCGCCTGTGCCCGGCGGGCCGAACCGTCACCGGCCGCGTTCGACGCCGTCACCGTGAACGTGTAGTCCGTCCCCGGCGACAGACCGTTCATCGTGATGCTGGAACAGGGACCACTACGCGCCGTCTGACCCGACCGGGCCAGGGTGCACGTCGCCTGCCCACCACCGGCGTCCACGGTGAACGTCACCGTCGCCGACGTCGCGGTCGCCGACGACCCCGTCACCGTCACCCGAGGCGGCGCCACCGTCCGCGCCGTCGTCGTGGCCTGCGGACCCTCACCCGCCTCGTTGACCGCCCGCACCCGCACCGTCACGTTCTGCCCGTCACCCAGGTCACTGACCGTGGTCTGCGTGTCGGTCACCTCGGTACGCCGCTCACCCACCTCCACCACGTACCCGCTCACCGGCCGACCGTTGGCCGCTGCCGGCGCCCACTGCACCGACACCGTCCCCGACCGGTCCCCGACCGTGCCGGCCCGCAACTCCAGCGGCTCACCCGGCACCGTGAACGGCACCACCGTGTCGCTGACCGGCGACGACTCCGACGCCGCACCCTTGTCGTTGACCGCCACCACCGTGAACGCGTACTGCGTGCCGTACTCCAACTCACCGGCCTTGACCACCAACTCCTCACCGGTCGCCTCACCGACCGGAGCGTTGGTCCCCGCCGACATCGCCGTCACCGCGTACCGGGCGATCCGGTTGCCCTGCCCGTTCGCCGCCGGCCAACGCACCACCACCGTGCCGTCCGCGCGGGCCTGCGCCGACACACTCGCCGGCGCGTCCGGCACCGCCGCCGTCGGCGTCACCGGATTACTGGTCCGCGTCGGACCCGCACCCTCGGCGTTGACCGCGTGCACCGCGAACCGGTACGTCTCCCCGTTGGTCAACTCCTTGATCTGCACCGACCGCTGGTTCGCGCCCACCTCGCGACGCTGCCCGGCACCCTCCACCACATACCGGATGATCTCCGCGCCGTTGGCCGGCGCCGGCCGCCAACTCACCCGCGCCTGCGCGTTCCCGGCCGCCGCGCTCACGTTGCGCGGCGCACCCGGCTTACCCACCTGCGGCTTCTTCGGCGGCGGCGGAGGCGGCGGAGGCTCCGCCGGCGGATCACCACCGAGCACGTCATTGGCGTACTTGTCGACCTCCCGCACCAGGTGCGAATCGTCCACCACCCGAGCCGTCGCCGCCTCCGGCGCATTGATGAACAGATGGTTCTCCCGCACCTCCAGGTCCAGCGGCCCCCGCCACCGACCCCGAATCGTGTCCACCAACGTGCCTGCCGCGTCGAACGCGTACACCGTGCCCGACGCCTCGTCCGCACAGTAGAACCGGCCCGCCCAGGCCACCGCCGGACTCAACCGGTCACCCTCACCCGGCACCGTGAACGAGCGCACCTCACCGGCATCGGTGATCGCGTGCACCTGCCGCTGCCCGGCCACCGTCACCGGCACCACCGGCCCACTCGTACGCACCGGCATCGTGCCCGGCCCCGTCAACGTCTGCGCCAACGCGGTCCGGCGCGTCTCACCCCGCACCACCGTCACCAACGCCCCGGCCGTCCGGTCCAGCACCGCCACACCGTCATCAAGCGTGGAAACCACCAACTCGTGACTGGCCCCCGCCACGTCGTACGTCTCCACCCGCTGCGGACCCACCTGCGCGCCCCCGGCCGACTTCGACGGCAGCACCGCCGGAGTGATCGCCGAGACCGTGCCCTCGGCCGGCACCGCGATCCACAACCGACCCTTACCGTCGAACGCGCCACCGGTGATCCCCGGCGGATACCGCACCGGCTCACCCACCGGCGCCAACGACCGAGGATCCAACTGGCGCACCACACCCTGCACCGCGTCCACCACGAACGCCGCATCCTCGTGCAACGCCACACTCACACCCAGCCCCGGCGCCGTCGGCGTGGTCGCCGTGATCTGTAACGTCGCCAGGTCCAACGCGCTGATCTGACCGGTGTGCAGATCCCGCAGCACCAACACCCGATCCGTCTGCGTCACCTGCATCGGATGCCGCCGACCCGCCGGCACCTCCACCCGCGTGTCCACCCGCGCGGTCACCCCGTTGACCCGCGCCAACTCACTACGCGCCGAACTCCACAACCACGAACTCGCGTCGAAACTGGCCACCGCGTTGTCCGCCGACCCCAGACCCAGCACGGTCAGACCCATCGCCGCCAGCAACGCCAGCACCGTCCCCACAGTGACCAGACCACCGCGTACCCGCGACCGGGATCGGGCGGTACGGGTCGGAACGGCCTCGTCAGTGCTCGCCACAACCGGCTGCCTCTCGTATCGTCCTGGCCGGTGGCGCCCCCAGACGGCGACCCCTCCCCTGAACCGGGAGCCATCATATGGTCACGCCACGCACCCCGGGAACCCATGCTGTCCGCCGATGAACACCCAGCGTGGCGTGTCGTCGGCGTGTCCCGCCCCGACTGTCCCACCAGGACCCGCCGGACCCACCGACCGCGAGTGACACTCAGTTCTGACCCGCGCCGGACTCCCGCGTCGTACACACCTGACTGGACGTCGCGAACTCGTTCGTCCCGTACACCGCCAACACCGTAAAGCAGTAGTCCACTCGCGAATTCAACCCGTTCACCGTGTAACTGGTCTGCCCCTGACCCACCGTGGCCAGCACCCCCAACGCCTGCCCGGCCCGCCCACCGGCCACCATGAACGGCACCAACCCGTCCGACGGATCCGTCCACGTCAACCTGATCGTGGCCGCATCATCGCGCAACTCCAACCCCGTCGGCGGCGGACCCGGATCCGCCGCCGACGACTCGGCGGGCGCCGTCGGCGACGCCGCCCGCCGATCGTTCACGATCAACACCCCGAGCCCGATCACCGCGACCAGCGCCACCACCACGGCCACGATCGCCACCACGATCGCCGCCCGATTGCGCCCCGACCCCGACTGCGCCACCGGGAACGCCATACCCCCCGCCGACGCTGACTGTGCAGCACCCGGTTGCCCCCAGGCCTGCGGCGGGTACGCGGCGCTCTGCCCTGGTGGGTACGTCGCCGGCCCGGCCGGGTCGTACTGCTGCTGCCTGCCAGCTGCCTGCGGATGCTGCTGGTGCGGGTACTGGTAGGGCTGATGCTGGGTGGGTTCGCCTCCGGGACCGTAACCGGCCGCGCCTGCCGTTGGCGTGGTGCTGGTACCCGGGTAGCCGGGCGGCCCGTAGCCCGCCGGGGTCCCGGCCGGAGGGCCGCTTGCCGGGGCGTATCCGGGCCCACTCGTCGGCGGGCTGCTGGTCGGGGCGTAAACCGGCGGGCCGCTGGCGGGGATGTGACCGGGCGGGCTGCTGACAGGCTCCGGTGCGGTCGGTCCGCCGGTCGCCGGGTAGCCGGTCGCCGGGTAGCCGGTCTGCGGGTAGCCCGACTGCTCGACAGCGGGGGTGTGGCTGAAGGGTCCGCCAGGTGGCGGGTAGGTCGGTACTCCGCTGGCCGGGGGGTACCCAGGTGAGCCACCGGTCGCCGGATAGTCGGCCGGTGAATGGCCGGCTGGGCTGTGGGCCGTCGCGTCGCCGGACGTCCCACTGACGCTCGGATAGCCGAGCGGTCCGCTGGCGGGCGGATGACTGGGTGGCGCGGAGCTGAGCGACGGGTAGCCGGTCGGCCCGCTGGTCGGACCCGGCTGGGGCAGCGGCGCGGTCAGATCCTGTGGCTCGGATGTCGGGCTCGTGGCGGGCATGCCGCGGAATCCCGGTGCCGGCGGCTGATGCGTGGGACCGGTATAAGGCGGGGGAGGGGGCGGCGGCGCGGTCGCGGGCGCCCAACCGGTCGGGGGGGGGGGGGGGGGGGGGGGGGGGGGGGG
>NZ_SISL01000406.1:0-5352 GCF_004307965.1 Verrucosispora sp. SN26_14.1
GCCCCGGTCGCCGCCGCGCTGCTCGCCCCGCCCGCCGCCGGCACCCTCAACAAGGGGAAGTCGACCTTCTACGACTCCAAGGGCGAGGGCGGCAACTGCTCCTACCCGTCCGCCCCCGCCGACCGTCTCTACGTCGCCCTCGGCCCCAGCGAGTACGCCGGCGGCGCGGGCTGCGGCGGTTACCTCGACGTGACCGGGCCCAAGGGCAAGGTCCGTGTCATGATCATGGACCAGTGCCCGGAGTGCGCGCCCGGACACATCGACCTCTCCCGGGAGGCGTTCGCCCGGATCGCCGACCCGGTGCAGGGCATCGTGAACGTCAGCTACCGCCTGGTGGTCGACCCGCCGCTGGCCGGCCCGCTCACCTTCCGGATCAAGGAAGGCGCGTCGCAGTACTGGTTCGCCGTGCTGGTCGCCGGACACGGCAACCCGCTGCGCGCGGTCGAGGTACGCCAAGGCAGTTCGGGTAACTGGCGGGCGGCCGCCCGGGAGAGCTACAACTACTGGCTGATCGACTCCGGCGCAGGCCCCGGGCCGTACCAGATCCGGGTGACCGACACCCGTGGACACCGGGTGACCGCCACCGGCATCCGGATGGCTCCCGGTCAGGTCCAGCGCTCCACGGTCCGGATGTACGGCGGCACCACGGGCGGCACGACCACCGCGTCCCGGTCACCGTCGGCCAGTCCGAAACCGCGCGCCAGCGCCACCGGAAGCCCGACCCCGTCCGTCTCGACCACCCCGTCGGCCGAGACGGCGACCCCGGCCGCGCCGACCAGCGATCCCGCCGCCCTGCCGCCCGTGCCGGTGGCCGCCACGACGCCGGGCTGCGGCACCTGACGTCCGGCTCGCCCGTCAGCGATCTGCCGCGCCGCCGGCTTCCTCGCCGACCATGGCGGCGACCCCGCTCAACCCGAGCCACATCAGGATCTCGTCGCGGTCGTCGCCGGGGCCGACCCGCAGCGCGCCGGGCCAGCGGCCCGCCTCGCGGTATCCGAGTCGCCGATAGAACCGGTCCAGTCCCAGCCCGTCCCGCACCGTCACGTGCAGGGCCGCCAGCCCCAGGACCCGGCCCACCCGCTCGGCCTCGCGCATCAGCGCCTCGCCGAGTCCACGCCCCTGCGTGTCCGGGTGCACCATCACGCGGGTGAGCACCCGCAGGTGCGTCTTGAGGTGGAACCGTGGGTCGGTGAAGATCGCCATGGCGACCAGCCGGTCACCGTCGTACCCCAGCAGCAGGCGGTCCGGCCCGTCCGCGATCCCGGCCAGCGTCGGGTCGGCGATGGTGCGGACATGGTCGGCGGTGACCGGGGCGACGAAGCCGACCGCCCCGCCCGCGTTGGTGACGTCGACCCAGAGCGCGACGATCCGGGTACGCAGATCGGGGGTCAGCTCGGGATCCAGGACGAAGCGCAGACTCACGGTGCCCATCGTCATCGAACCGCACCCCGATCACCTGCGATCGTGACCAAGGCGACGGACCGGTCGGTGCGGGAGGGGGGATTCGAACCCCCACGTCCTTTCGGACAATAGGACCTAAACCTACCGCGGCTGCCATTACGCCACTCCCGCCAGCGAGACAGAGTCTAGAGCGTCGCGCCGGGACCGTGTCGAGTCGGCGGGCGGTCCGCCGCGTCAGTCCAGGCCGAGATCGCGGCGGAGCTTGGCGACGTGGCCGGTGGCCTTGACGTTGTAGAGCGCCCGCTCGATCTTGCCGTTCTCGTCGATGACGAACGTCGAGCGGATCACCCCGGTCACCGTACGGCCGTAGGACTGCTTCTCGCCGTACGCCCCGTACGCGGTCAGCACCGACTTGTCGGTGTCGGCGACCAGCGGGAAGGTGATCGCGTCGCGCTCGCGGAACGTGGCCAGTTTCTCCGGCTTGTCCGGCGAGATGCCGATCACCTCGTAGCCGGCGGCCTGGAGCGAGGCGAGCGAGTCACGGAAGTCGCACGCCTGCTTGGTGCAGCCGGGGGTCATCGCGGCCGGGTAGGCGTACAGGATGACCTTGCGGCCGCGCAGGTCGGCCAGGGTGAGCTGCCCTCCGGTGTCGGTGGGGAGGGTGAACTCGGGTGCCGCGTCACCGGCGGCGAGACGAGCGGGTGCGGTCATGGCACGACCCTACCGCCGTGCCGTGCCGACCCGGTCGGCACGCCGCACCCGTGATCACCCTCTTGCCAGGTATTGGCAACAGCCTATGTCGGGAAATACGCTCACCTCTGCCGGCGAGCGTGGGCCCGCCGTCACGTGGGAGGTCACGTGGAAACCCTGGCCATGCACATCTCCAACGGAATCATCAACGGCCCGGTGGCGGCGGCCTTCGGGGTGCTGGCGCTGGCGGCGATGGCGTTCTGCGTCCGGCGCGGACGACAGGACCTGGACGACCGCCTCGCGCCGATGGCCGGTCTGGTCGCCGCGTTCATCTTCGCCGTGCAGATGCTCAACTTTCCGATCTTCATCGGGGGAGTCAGCGGCCACCTGCTCGGCGGTGCGCTCGCCGCCATGCTGGTCGGTCCCTGGGTCGGCGCGCTCTGCGTGGCGGTGGTGCTGGCGGTGCAGGCACTGGTCTTCGGTGACGGCGGCGTGGCGATGCTCGGGCTCAACGTCACCAACATGGCGGTCGTCGGCATCGCGGTGGCGTACCTGACGATCGCGCTGCTGCTGCGGGTGCTGCCGCGTACGCCGACCGGGCTGGCGGTGGCGGCCTTCGTCGCCTCGGTGGTCAGTGTGCTGGTCGCGGCGATGGGCTTCGTGCTGCAGTACCAGCTCGGCGGCACCACCGACCTCGGCGGCAACCTGGCCGGTCTGGCCGGCACGATGGCCGTCTCCCACCTGCTCATCGGCGTCGGCGAGGGGCTGATCACGGCGACCACCGTGGTCACCGTGGCGAAGGTCCGACCCGACCTGGTGTACGCGCTGCGGGCCCTGTCGCCGACCGCGTCGAGGTCCGTCCCGGCTACCGGAGGTGTCCGATGAGTACCCGGTCCCGGTCCTTCCTCGTCGGCGGTCTGCTCGTCGCGCTGCTGCTGGCCGGCCTGGTCAGCAACGTCGCCTCGGCGCACCCCGACGGGCTGGACTCGTCGCTGCGGGAGGGCTGCGTCTTCGACGCCGACGACGAGATCGTCGGCGGGGACTGCCCGGCGCGGCAGGAGAAGGAGCACGAGATCGGCGGGCCGCTGGCCGACTACGGCATCGCCGGGCTGGACAACGACGTCGTCTCCACCGGTCTGGCCGGCGTGCTGGGCGTACTGCTCACCTTCGCCGTGGCCGGCGGCGCGTTCTGGCTGGTCCGCCGTCGTGGCCCGGGGCCGGACGGCGAGGCGGACCGGAACGGCGTCACCGCGTCGGGCCGGGGGTAGCGGCGGGGATGGCCGCCGCGCACGTGCTGTACCGGGAGTCCGACTCACCGGTGCACCGGCTGCCGCCGGAGGTCAAGATCGCGGCGATGGTGGCGTTCACCGTCGCGGTCGTCGCGACGCCCCGCGTGGCGCTCTGGGCCTTCGGCGTGTACGCCCTGCTGGTCGCCGCCGTCGCCGCGCTGGCCCGGGTGCCCGCCGGTTGGCTGCTCCTGCGCTCGACGATCGAGCTGCCGTTCGTGCTGTTCGCGGTCGCGCTGCCGTTCCTCGGCACCGGGGAGCGGGTCGACGTGCTCGGGCTGGCGTTGTCGGTCGACGGGTTGTACGGCGCGGGGAACATCCTCGCCAAGGGCACCCTGGGCGTGTGGGCGTCGCTGCTACTGGCCGCGACCACCACCACGCGGGATCTGATCGTCGGGCTGGACCGGCTGCGCTGCCCGCAGATCCTCACCCAGATCGCCACCTTCATGCTGCGCTACCTGGACGTGCTGGTGGGTGAGGCCCGCCGGATGCGGATCGCCCGGATCTCCCGGGGCGACGACCCGCGCTTCCTCTGGCAGGTGCGGGGGTTCGCGGTCGGGGTCGGTGCCTTGTTCCTGCGCGCCTTCGAGCGGGGGGAGCGGGTGTACCTGGCGATGCGTTCGCGCGGGTACACCGGCGTGATGCCGGTGGTGTGGTCGGGTCCGGGTGCGGCGACGACCGGTCAGTGGCTGCTCGCGGCCACCGTCCCGGTGCTGGCGGGCACCGTGGCGGCCACCGCCGCCGTGCTGACGTGACCACCGGTGGGCCGCCGCCCAGCCTGCACGTGCACGGCGTCCGGTACGCCTACCCGGACGGGCACGTCGCGTTGCGCGGTGTCGACCTGACGGTGGCCCGGGGTGAACGGGTGGCCCTGCTCGGCCCGAACGGTGCCGGCAAGACCACGCTGGTGCTGCACCTCAACGGGATCCTGGTGCCCACCGAGGGCGGCGTCACCGTGGGCGGCCTGGCGGTCGGTCCGGACCGGGCCACGCTGGCGGAGATCCGCCGCCGGGTCGGCATCGTCTTCCAGGACCCGGACGACCAGCTCTTCCTGCCGACCGTCGCCGAGGACGTGGCCTTCGGACCGGCCAACCTCGGGCTGCGCGGCGCGGAACTCACCGCCCGGGTGGACGAGGCGCTGGCCGCCGTCGGCATGTCGGAGCACCGGGAGCGGACCCCGCACCACCTCTCGTTCGGTCAGCGCCGCCGGGTGGCGGTGGCCACCGTGCTGGCCATGCGTCCGGAGATCCTGGTGTTGGACGAGCCCTCGTCCAACCTGGACCCGGCGGCCCGGCGGGAGCTGGCCGTCATCCTGCGGTCCCTGCCGGTGACGCTGCTGATGGTCACCCACGACCTGCCGTACGCCTACGAACTCTGCGACCGCTCGGTGATCCTGGACGCCGGCCGGATCGTCGCCGACGCTCCGACCCCGGCGCTCCTGGCCGACGCGGAGCTGCTGGCGCGGCACCGGCTCGAACTGCCCTACCCGTTCCGCCCCGTCCCGCACCCCGTCAGCGAGTGACCGGTTCGGCCGGCTCGGTCGGCCCGGTCGGTGTGGCGGCCCGGCCGGTGGCGTGCAGGCGCAGCACCGCGGCGGCGAGTGCTCCGGCCCCGGCGACGAGGACCACCACGATCAGCATCCGGGTGGCGGTGGCCGACCAGGGCACCGGTGGGACGGCCCGGGACAGCACGGCGGCGTTGGCGATCCCGGCGAAGAGGGCCAGGCACGCCCCGGCCAGCGCCAGCACGAAGTCCACGCCGTCGCGTCGGGTCACCGCCACGCCACCGGCGACGATCGCGCCGAGCCCGGTCACCAGCGTCCAGACCGGGCCGGAGAGCAGCCCGGCCAGCACGGCGCCGACTCCTTCGGCCCCGGCGTCGAGCACCCGTCCCACGGCGAGCACGACCGCCGCCACCCCGCCGACCGCCAGCAGCGCACCGAGGCCGGTCCGCGCCCGACCGCCGGGGGAGGAGG
>NZ_SISL01000407.1:0-5345 GCF_004307965.1 Verrucosispora sp. SN26_14.1
GCGGAACGGCCCGGGGGCCGTTCCGCCGTCGGAGGTCGGAGACTCAGCTGAAGGAGTCGCCGCAGGCGCAGGAGTTGCCTGCGTTGGGGTTGTCGATGGTGAAGCCCTGGGCGTCGATCCGGTCGGCGAAGTCGATGGTGGCGCCGGTCAGGTAGGGGGCGCTCATCCGGTCGACGACCACCTCGACACCGTCGTAGTCGGTGACGACGTCACCGTCGAGCGAACGCTCGTCGAAGAAGAGCTGATACCGCAGGCCGGAGCAGCCACCCGGCTGCACGGCGACGCGGAGCCGCAGGTCGTCGCGGCCCTCCTGCTCGATCAGGGCCTTGACCTTCTGCGCCGCGACGTCGGTGAGGACGACGGACGTGGGGGCCTGGGCCTCGGTCGACTCGGTCTGCGCTGGCGTGGTCACGTGGAATTCTCCCTGCGCGCGTTCGAAGAAGTGGTCTTCCCCTGGCCAACGTCGTTCGCCGGTCAGCGATTCCCACAGCGGTCCAGCTTCTGATTGTAGGCCGCCGACGGCCGGGTGACCCGGCAGCGTGACCGGCCCCTCCGACGCACGCCGGACAGCGGGGCGGTCCGGGGACGACCTGCGGTCAGCGGCTCCACTGCCGGGCCAGTCGGGAGCCGAGCTCCCGCAACCCCTCGGCCGGACGCTCCATCGCCGCCGCCAGCCCGCCGCGCTCCTCGCCGCCGAAGTGCTCCACCAGGCTGTACGCGTCGGTCACGCCGACCGACGCCGCCTCGCGCCGACCGGTGCTGACCTGGCCGGCGAGCACGACGCAGGGTACGCCCCGGTCGCGCGCGGCGCCCGCCACCCCGGCCACCACCTTGCCGCGCAGCGACTGGTGGTCGAACTTGCCCTCGCCGGTGACCACCAGGTCGACCTCGTCGAGCACGCTCTCCAACCCGATCGCCCGGCTGACCAGCCCGATGCCGGACTCGCAACGCCCGCCCAGGGCGAGCAGCGCGGCACCGATGCCTCCGGCCGCGCCTCCGCCGGGCAGCGCGCCGAGCCCGCTCGGGCAGCCCGGCAGGTCGTGTTCGAGCACCTCGGCCCAGCGTCCGAGCGCGGCGTCGAGCAGCAGCACGTCGGCGCGGTCGGCACCCTTCTGCGGCCCGAAGACGTTGCTCGCTCCGTGCAGACCGAGCAGCGGGTTGTCGACGTCGGTGGCGGCGATCAGGCGGGCGTCGCGCAGCCGGGGCGCCCCGTCGAGGGTGGCGACGGCGGCCAGCGCGGCACCGCCGTACGGCAGGACGTTCCCGGTGTCGTCCAGCGGGACCGCACCCAATGCGGTGATCATCCCGGCGCCGCCGTCGTTGGTGCCGGAGCCGCCCAGCCCGACGACCACCGTCCGGGCGCCCGCCTCGACCGCGGCGGAGATCAGCTGACCCAGCCCGTACGACGTGGTGGCCCTGGGGTCCCGTTCGGCCGGGTCGAGCAGGTGCAGTCCGCACGCCTGGGCGCTCTCCAGCCAGGCGGTCGCGCCGTCGTCGGTGAGCAGGATCTCACCGGCGACCGCACGGCCCAACGGGTCGGTCGTCGACACCGGCACCCGCCGTCCCGACAGCGCGCCGGCGAGCACGTCGAGGAAGCCCGGCCCGCCGTCGGCCAGCGGCCTGACCAGCAGATCGTCCCCGGGTGCGACCTCCCGCCAGCCGTCGGCCACCGCGGCGGCGACCTCGGGTGCCGGCAGCGTGCCGGCGAACTTGTCCGGACAGAGCAGTACGCGCATGCCTGGCAGTGTGGCAGCCCACACCGGCACAGGCGGCGCGCTGGTCATGCTGTGGGACCATGGTCAGCGTGACGTCGACCTGGACTGAGCCCTCCAACACCGCGACTGCGCTGCTGCTTCTCGGCCGTGGCAGCGATCCCGCCACCGAGCGTGGCGTCGAGTGTCCGGGTGACCTGCCGGCACCGAGCGACCCCGATCTGGTGTCCCGGGCGGCGGCGGCCAAGGCCGCGCTCGGTGACCGGGTCTTCGTACTGGGCCACCACTACCAGCGCGACGAGGTGATCCAGTTCGCCGACGTGACCGGTGACTCGTTCAAGCTGGCTCGCGAGGCCGCCGCCCGGCCGGACGCGGAGTACATCGTCTTCTGCGGCGTGCACTTCATGGCCGAGAGCGCCGACATCCTCACCTCGAAGGCGCAGCAGGTGATCCTGCCTGACCTGGCGGCCGGCTGCTCGATGGCGGACATGGCCGCGCTGCCGCAGGTCGAGAGCGCGTGGGACGTCCTGACCGAGCTGGGCATCGCGGCCCGGACCGTCCCGGTGACCTACATGAACTCGTCGGCCGACATCAAGGGCTTCGTCGGCCGCAACGGCGGGGTGGTCTGCACCTCGTCGAACGCCAAGCGGGCCCTGGAGTGGGCGTACCAGCAGGGCGAGAAGGTGCTCTTCCTGCCCGACCAGCACCTGGGCCGCAACACGGCGGTGCTGGAGATGGGCTTCTCGCTGGACGACTGCGTGCTCTACGACCCGCACAAGCCGGGCGGTGGGCTGACACCCGAGCAGCTGCGCGACGCGCGGATGATCCTGTGGCGGGGGCACTGTTCGGTGCACGGCCGGTTCACCCTCGAGAGCGTCAACGACGTCCGCGAGCGGGTCCCCGGCGTGAACGTGCTGGTGCACCCGGAGTGCCGGCACGAGGTGGTCAACGCGGCCGACCTGGTCGGTTCGACGGAGTACATCATCCGTACGATCGAGGCGGCTCCGGCCGGTTCGGCGTGGGCGGTCGGCACCGAGCTGAACCTTGTCCGCCGACTCGCGCTGGCGCACCCGGACAAGCAGATCATGTTCCTGGACAAGGCCGTCTGCTACTGCTCGACGATGAACCGCATCGATCTGCCGCACCTGGTGTGGGCACTGGAAGAGCTGGTCGCCGGCCGGGTGGTCAACCGGATCACCGTCGACGCCGACACCGCGCACCACGCGCGGGTGGCGCTGGACCAGATGCTCGCGCTACCCGGCGCCTGATCACTCTCGGCAACCATTGCCGCACACAAAAGTGCCGGATCACCGATAAATGCCCCCAGGGGTAGTGTGACCGGATCCATTCTCATCACAGAGGGCTATGCTGCCGGGCGGACGAGAACGCGGGCGCGTGCGTTTGGCCGCGACCGCGCCGTGGGTAGCGACCCGCGGTGACCCACATCGACACGGCAGCACGCACGCGCTGGAGGTTGCGTTGACCGACGACGTCCTGGTCGTACACGGAGGCACCCCGCTCGAAGGGCGGATCCGCGTGCGCGGTGCGAAGAACCTGGTTTCCAAGGCGATGGTCGCCGCCCTGCTCGGCGACAGCCCGAGCCGGTTGTTCGACGTGCCCAAGATTCGCGACGTGGAGGTGGTCCGGGGCCTGCTCGGGCTGCACGGCGTCAAGGTCACCGACGGCCTCGAGGACGGTGAGCTGGTCTTCGACCCGGCCAACGTGGAGAGCGCCAGCACCGACCAGATCAACGTGCACGCCGGATCCAGCCGGATCCCGATCCTGTTCTGCGGGCCGCTGCTGCACCGCCTCGGACACGCCTTCATCCCGGACCTGGGTGGCTGCCACATCGGGCCCCGGCCGATCGACTTCCACCTGCAGGCGCTGCGGGAGTTCGGCGCCACCGTCGACAAGACGCCCGAGGGGCTGCACCTCTCCGCCCCGAACGGCCTGCACGGCACCAAGTTCTCGTTGCCCTACCCGAGCGTCGGCGCGACCGAGCAGGTGCTGCTCACGGCCGTGATGGCCGAGGGCGTCACCGAGCTGCGCAACGCCGCCGTCGAGCCGGAGATCATCGACCTGATCTGCATCCTGCAGAAGATGGGCGCGATCATCAAGGTGCACACCGACCGGGTCATCGAGATCCAGGGTGTGCCCCGGCTGCACGGCTACACCCACCGGCCGATCCCGGACCGGATCGAGGCGGCGAGCTGGGCCGCGGCGGCCCTGGCCACCCGGGGCCACGTCGAGGTGCTCGGTGCCGAGCAGGCCGACATGATGACTTTCCTGAACGTCTTCCGCTCGGTCGGCGGCGAGTACGAGGTGACCGACGTCCGGCCGCCCAAGCTGGGGAACCCGGGCCAGGAGGGCGGCATCCGGTTCTGGCACCCGGGCGGCGAGCTGAACGCGGTGGCCCTGGAGACCGACGTGCACCCGGGCTTCATGACCGACTGGCAGCAGCCCCTGGTGGTGGCGCTGACCCAGGCGCGGGGCCTGTCGATCGTCCACGAGACGGTCTACGAGCAGCGGCTGGGCTACACCGAGGCGCTCAACACGATGGGCGCGAACATCCAGGTCTACCGGGACTGCCTGGGCGGCACCCCCTGCCGCTTCGGCCGGCGCAACTTCAAGCACTCTGCGGTGATCGCCGGGCCGAGCAAACTGCACGCCGCCGACCTGGTCATCCCCGACCTGCGCGCCGGTTTCAGCCACCTGATCGCCGCGCTGGCCGCCGAGGGCACCTCCCGGGTGTACGGCGTCGACCTGATCAACCGGGGCTACGAGGACTTCGAGGCGAAGCTCGCCGACCTCGGCGCGCACGTCGAGCGCCCCTGACCCCGACCACCTCCGTTCGAGCCCGGTGCACCGCGATGTGCACCGGGCTCGTGGCGTTGGCTACCCTTGCCGCGTGCCGTCGCTGTTTCGTCGTAAGTCCGCCGACCTCGCCGATCCCGCCACCGAGCCGGAGACCCCGGCCGAGGAGGAGTCGGAGTCCACTCGTGCGCGTGGTTACACGCCGAGCAAGGGACGGGAGACGCCCAAACGGCCCACCACCGGCCGTCGGCCGGCGGGCGCGACCAAGGCGCTGAGCAAGGACGAGGCCAAGGCGCTGCGTCGCCAGCGACGGGCCGAGGCGTCGGCGGAGTTCCGGCGCGAGGGCGGTCCCCGTGACCGGGGGCCGGAGCGGCTGCTCGCCCGCAACGTGGTCGACTCCCGGCGTACCGTCGGCACCTGGTTCTTCGGCGGCGCGCTGGTCGTGCTGATCGGCTCCAACCAGGCGATGCCCCCGGCGATCCGGCTCGCCTCCAACCTGCTCTGGGGCGCGCTGGCGCTCGGCGTGGTGATCGACTCCGTCCTCATCTCGCGCAAGATCAAGAAACTGGTCCGGGAGCGCTTCCCCCGCACCGAGCAGCGGATGGGCTCGCTCTACTTCTACGCGATCATGCGGTCGATCACCTTCCGCAAGCTGCGTACCCCCGAGCCCCGCGTCGCCCTCGGCGACCCGGTCTGATCGGTCGGGTCGCCGTCGCACGACGGCGACCTCTCCGGCCTTCGACCGGCACCGGTCACGGCACGCCGAGCAGGCGCAGCACCGCGGCGGTGCCGGCGGCGGCGAGGACCACCACCACGAAC
>NZ_SISL01000408.1:0-5334 GCF_004307965.1 Verrucosispora sp. SN26_14.1
GGTCGGCGCCGGAGGCGCCGGCGCGCGGGCCGTACGACGTCTCCGAGGCGCCGGACGGGGTGCAGCGACTCGACCTGGGCAGCCTGCAGATCCCGGCGGTCCCCGAGGTCGAGGTGCGGGTGCAGGCCGACCCGCAGGGGGTGATCCAGCAGGTCGTGCTGGTGCACGGGCCGAGTGCCCTGCAACTCGGCGTCTTCGCCGCGCCCCGCTCCGAGGGGATCTGGGACGAGGTGCGCGAGGAGATCCGCAAGTCGTTGTTCAGCGACGGCGCCGCCGCCCAGGAGGTCGTCGGCGAGTACGGCACCGAGCTGCACGCCCGGGTGCGTACCGAGGACGGGCTGACCGACCTGCGGTTCGTCGGAGTGGACGGGCCGCGCTGGATGGTCCGGGCGGTGTACCAGGGCGCGGCGGCCACCGACCCCGACGCCGCCGGTCCGCTGGCCGACTGCCTCAACGGGCTCGTCGTCGACCGGGGACAGGAGGCCAAGCCGGTGCGGGAGCCGCTGCCGCTGCGGCTGCCCCGCGAGGCGTCCGACCAGGTCGAGGCCGATGCCGAGGTGGCGCCGGCGCCGGGTACGCGCTGAACCCGGCTCCGTCGTAGGCACCGGGACGGCCCGGACCGGCGTACGCTGGCGTGAGTCGTTCCGGTGCCGCCGGGATCGGCGGGTGCCGGCGACGTCCCGGCCGGCGTGGATGGGGTGACGCGGAGGTCATGAGCACCGGCGAGGGTCGGGGTTCGCTGCGGCGCATGTTGCGACGGCTCACCGCCAGCGAGGCCGAGATCGAGGCGCAGCAGTTGCAGTGGGACAGCGCCCGCTGCGGCGGTGTCCCGGCGGCGCAGTGCGCCCGGGGTCAGGTGGCCTCGGTCACCGGCCGCCTGCGTACGGTGGTCTACTCGCCACGGACCAACCTGCCGGCGCTGGAGGCCGACCTCTACGACGGCAGCGACGTCGTGACGCTGGTCTGGTTGGGTCAGCGGCGTATCACCGGCATCGAGCCCGGGCGACACCTGACCGCGAAGGGGCGGATCGCGGTGCGGGACGACCGCAAGGTGATCTACAACCCGTACTACGAGTTGGAGCCGTCGACGTGACTGCGCGGGCGCGGCGGATGAAAGGCGGGCGATGACCACCGGACAGCACCCGGCCACCCAGCCGGAGACCGAGCCGACCGACGAGGAGCGGCTGCCGACCGTCGCCGAGCAGATGGCCGACCAACTCGGCGGCTGGCGGGGGCTGGTGGAGTCCAGCATCCCGGTGGTCGTCTTCGTGGTGGTCAACATCCTCGGCGAGCTGCGTCCCGCGGTGATCGCCTCGGTGGGTGTGGCGGTCCTGATCGGCGTGCTGCGGCTGGCCCAGCGCCGGCCGGTGCGGCACGCGGTCAACGGACTGTTCGGCATCGGCATCGGCGCCGCCATCGCCTGGCGCACCGGCGAGGCACGCGACTTCTATCTGCCCGGCATCCTCTACGGCATCGGGTACGGAGTGGCGCTGCTGGTCTCGGCGGTGATCCGGCAGCCACTGGTCGGCTGGCTCTGGTCGGTGCTGGTGGCCAAGGGCAGCTCCGAGTGGCGCGACGATCCGAGGCTGGTGCGGACCTTCACCGGCCTGACCGTGCTCTGGGGCGTGGTCTGGTTGGCCAAGGTCGGGGTGCAGGCCGGGCTCTACCTGGCGGAGCAGGACACCGCGCTGGGCGTGGCCCGGCTCGCGCTGGGCTACCCGCCGTACGTACTGCTGTTGCTGATCACGGTCTGGACCGTCCGGCGGGTCATGCGGGAGTCGGAGCCGACGCCGCTGCCGAGCTGACCCGTCCGGCGGCTCAGCGCGACTCGCGGGTCCGCTCGACGCTGTCCGGGCCGAGGATCACCGCGCGTACCGCGTCCTCCATCTCGGCCGTGCACACGAAGATCAGCTCGTCCCCGGCCTCGACCGGGTCGTCGGGACTGGGCACCAGGACCCGCTTGCCGCGCAGGATGGCCACCAGCGCGGCGTCCCGGGGCAGCGGCACCGCCCGCAGTGGCTGCCCGACGTAGGGGGCGGTCGGCGGCAACGTGATCTCGACGAGGTTGGCCTCGCCCTGCCGGAAGGTCATCAGACGGACCAGGTCGCCGACGGTCACCGCCTCCTCGACCAGGGCGGCCATCACGCGCGGCTTGCTGACCGCCACGTCCACGCCCCACTGCTCGGTGAAGAGCCACTCGTTCTCGGCCCGGTTGACGCGGGCGACCACCCGGGGCACCGCGAACTCGGTCTTGGCCAGCAGCGAGACCACGAGGTTGGCCTTGTCGTCGCCGGTGGCCGCGACCACCACGTCACAACCGGCGAGGTCGGCCTGCTCCAGGCTGGTCAGCTCGCAGGCGTCGGCGAGTACCCACTGCGCGTCCGGCACCCGCTCCGGCCGCAGCTTCCGCCGCTGCCGTTCGATGAGCATCACCTGGTGGCCGTTCTCGATCAGCTCCTGGGCGATCGAGCGGCCCACGTTGCCGGCGCCGGCGATGGCGACCCGCATGTCACTGCCCCCCTTCCGGAGCCGCCGCCGTCGCGGTGACCGTGGCCACCATGTCGTCGGTGACCAGCATGAAGACCTGATCGCCCTCCTGCACCACGCTGGAGCCGGTGGACAGCGTGCCGATGCCGAAGCGGATCAGGTACGCCACCCGGGCCCCGGTCGCCTCCTCCAGCGCCCGGACGGGCCGGCCGATCCAGTCCTCGTGCACCGGCACCTCGATGATGGAGACCGTGCTGGTCGGATCCCGGAAGATCTCGACGTTGCCCTCCGGCAGCAGGTGCCGCAGCATCCGGTCGGCGGTCCAGCGGACGGTGGCCACGGTGGGGATGCCGAGGCGCTCGAAGACCTGGGCGCGGCGCTGGTCGTAGATGCGGGCCGCCACCCGGGACACGCCGAACGTCTCGCGGGCCAGCCGGGCGGAGATGATGTTGGAGTTGTCGCCGCTGGAGACCGCGGCGAAGGCGTCGGCCCGCTCGATGCCGGCCTCGCGCAGCACGTCGCCGTCGAAACCGGCCCCGGTGACCGTGATCCCGGCGAAGTCCGGCCCCAGGCGGCGGAACGCCTCGGCGTCGTGGTCGATCACCGCCACCGAGTGCCCCCGGGCTTCGAGGCTCTGCGCCAGGGTCGACCCGACCCGGCCACATCCCATGATCACGATATGCACGCTTCCTCCCACGGTGCGTACCGCCGCGCCTCGTCGCCTGCGAGCCTGCCACGTCGGCGTCGCGGACGGGGACCGACGGTACTCCGGCCTCGGGAGCGGCCGCAGGCGACCACCGTGCGTCCCGGCCGGCAGCGGTCGTACGCTTGGCGGCTGTGGCCCGATCCACCTCCCTGTTGAAGCGGCTGCTCGTCGGTCGACCGTTCCGGTCCGACCGCCTCAAGCACACCCTCCTGCCGAAGCGCATCGCCCTGCCCGTCTTCGCCTCGGACGCGCTGTCCAGCGTGGCGTACGCGCCGGACGAGATCCTTCTGATGCTCTCCATCGCGGGGGCCTCGGCCTTCGTGTTCTCGCCCTGGGTGGCCCTCGGCGTCGTCGTGGTGATGCTGACCGTGGTGGCCAGCTACCGGCAGAACGTGCACGCCTATCCCTCCGGCGGCGGCGACTACGAGGTGGCCACGGTCAACCTCGGCCCACGGGCCGGGGTCGGGGTGGCCAGCGCCCTGCTGGTCGACTACGTGTTGACGGTCGCCGTGTCGGTCTCCTCCGGGGTGGCCAACCTCGGCTCGGTGATCCCCTTCGTGGCGACCCACAAGGTGCTGATCGCGGTCTGCGCGGTGGTCCTGCTCACCGCCGTCAACCTGCGCGGGCTCAAGGAGGCCGGCAGCGCGTTCGCCATCCCCACCTACGGCTTCATGATCGTCATCGTCGGCATGATCCTCACCGGGCTGGTCCGGATCGTGGTGCTCGGCGAGGACCTGCGCGCGCCCAGCGCCGACCTGGTGATCGCCGCCGAGTGGCACGACACCACCGGCTGGGCGATGGCGTTCCTGCTGCTGCGCAGCTTCTCCTCCGGGTGCGCCGCGCTCACCGGCGTCGAGGCGATCTCCAACGGGGTACCGGCGTTCAAGGCGCCCAAGAGCCGCAACGCCGCCACCACGCTGCTGATGCTCGGCCTGGTCGCGGTGACCATGCTGATCGGGATCGTCTGGCTGGCCCGGCTCACCGGGTTGCAGTTCGTCGAGGACCCGGGCCACCAGATCGTCGGCGGCCCGGACGGCTACGTGCAGAAGACCGTCACCGCGCAGCTCGCGGAGACCATCTTCGGGTCCGGCTCGGTGCTGCTGTTCCTGGTGGTCGGGGTGACCGCCACGATCCTCTTCGTGGCCGCGAACACCGCCTTCACCGGCTTCCCGGTGCTCGGCTCGATCCTGGCCCAGGACCGCTACCTGCCCCGGCAGCTGCACACCCGGGGCGACCGGCTGGCCTTCTCCAACGGCATCCTGTTCCTGGCCGCCTTCGCGATCGTGCTGATCATCGGCTTCCAGGCCGAGGTGACCAAGCTCATCCAGCTCTACATCGTCGGGGTCTTCGTCTCGTTCACGCTCTCCCAGGCCGGGATGATCCGGCACTGGAACCGGCTGCTGCGCAACGAACGCGACCCTCGGGTGCGGTCCCGGATGATCCGTTCCCGGGCGATCAACGCCTTCGGCATGGCGATGACCGGGACCGTGCTGGTCATCGTGCTGATCACCAAGTTCCTGCTGGGCGCGTGGATCGCGATCGTCGCGATGGGGGTGATCTATCTGCTGATGCTGGCCATCCGTCGGCACTACGACCGGGTCGCGGTGGAGCTGACCCCGGACGAGGGACGCCCGGTGCTGCCCGCCCGCAACCACGCGATCGTGCTGGTCAGCAAGCTTCACCAGCCGACCCTGCGGGCGGTGGCGTACGCGCAGGCCACCCGGCCGGACACGCTGACCGCGGTGACCGTGAACGTGGACGACACCGACACCCGGCAGTTGCAGGCGGACTGGGAGCGGCGGGAGGTGCCGATCACGCTGACCGTGGTCGACTCGCCGTACCGCGAGATCACCCGGCCGATCCTGAACTATGTTGCGGGGGTCCGCCGCGAGTCGCCGCGCGACGTGGTCACCGTCTTCATCCCCGAGTACGTCGTCGGACGCTGGTGGGAGCACCTGCTGCACAACCAGAGCGCGTTGCGGCTCAAGGGCCGCCTGCTCTTCGAACCGGGAGTGATGGTGACCAGTGTGCCGTGGCAACTCGCCTCGACGGCCGGCAAGGACCTGGACCGGATGGACGCAACGCTGAGCCGGGGACCGGCCCGGGGCCCCCGGGCGACGCCGCGCAGCACGCTGCCGCCG
>NZ_SISL01000409.1:0-5319 GCF_004307965.1 Verrucosispora sp. SN26_14.1
GTCCGCGCGCTGGCCGCGCCGACGCCACCGGCGGCAGCGCTCGCCGACCTGGCCGGCTGCGGATGGATCGCTCCCCACCACGAGGTCAATCCGATCCTGCACGCGTTCGCGGTCGCCCGCACCCGGGACGTTCGTCCGGCGGTGCCGTCCACCGCAGCCTGACCCGGCTGCGGCCCACCGGCCCGCACGCACCCTGCGGCTCTGCACACCTGCGCCACACCGGGCCGCCGTAGCTCAACCCCTTTCCGCACCGGCCTTCAGTTCGGCCTGCGCCGCACCGGCGTTCAGTTCGGCCTGCGCCGCACGGGCGCGAGCGACGCTCTCGGCATCACCGAGCACCCCGGCCAGCTCGATCGCCGCCGCCAGGTGCTCACCCGCCTCCGCGCTGCGGCCGGTCCGGCGCAGCGCCTCGGCCAGCTCGATCAGCGCCCCCAGCTCCTGGGTCCGTAGCCCGCAGGCGCGCGCGCCCGCCACCGCCTCGCCGAGGATGCCGACCGCCTCACCCCAGCGCCCCAGATCCGCCAGGTTCAACCCGATCCACCGGCAGGTGATCGCGTCCGAGTAGGCGCGCGGCACCGCAGCGATCGGAAAACTCGTGTCGCGCAGGAGCCGCAGCGTCCGCCGGTGCACCCGCAGCGCGTCCGGCGTGCGGCCGAGCGCCCGCAGCGCGATGCCGAGCATCGACATGGCCTGCGCCGTGCCCTCGTGGTCCCCGGCCGCGCGCAGCACGCCGCCTCCCCGCCGTAGCAGCCGCTGGGCCGCGTCGAAGTCGCGCAGCCGTAGTTGCGCCGAGGCGGCGTACAGCAGCGCCCAGCCCTGCTGGGCACGGTCACCGGCGCGCCTTGCCGACCGCAGCGCCGCCTGGGCGGTGGCCAGGCCGGCGGAGGCGTCGTTCAGACAGAGCGTCTGCGCCCAGGAGAGATAGTTCAGGTGCGTGGCCTGCCGGGCCAGGTCGCCGGTGCGGGTCGCCGCCTCGGCGGCCAGCCGGAAGACCTCCGGCCAGATGTCCAGATAGATCCGCTGGTCGGAGAACCAGTGCAACGCGTCGGAGACCGCCACGACGAGATCGTCCTGCCCGCTCTCGGCCGCGATCCGCAGCGCCGGGAGCCAGTTCGCCCGCTCGGCGTCGAGCCAGTCACGGGCCCGGTCCGCGTCCGAGTCGTCATCCGCCGCCGGCCCACCGGGCTCGAAGTGCCGCCCGGCTCGCACGGTCGCCTCCAACAGCCAGGTCACCAGGCTCTCCCGCAGCGCCGGCACGGCCGACGGTTCGTCCCGCTCCAGACAGGTCGCGGCGAAGTCACGGACCAGGTCGTGCAGGCCGTAACGGTCCGGTGGTCGGAGCCCGAGCAGCCCGGACTCGACCAGCCCGTCGAGCCGATCCTCGGCCTCGGCCAACTCGACCCCACACACGGCGGCGGCGGCGTCCGCCGTGAAGTCCGGACCCGGAATCAGCGCCAGTCGCCGCAGCGTCGCGCGCCCGGTCACCGGGAGCCAGCGGTACGACAACGCGAGCGCCGCAGACAGGCCGGAGTCGTCACCCTCGATGACGGCGACGCGGTCCCGGGCCTGTGCGAGCCGAGCGTTCAGGTCGGAGACGGTGAGCGTCGGGTCGTCGCGTAGCCGCTGCCCGGCGATCCGCATCGCGAGCGGCAGGTGCCCACAGTGCCCGGCCAGTGCGGTGATCCGCTCCGGCGCGACGCCCTCGACCCGGCCGATGGTCCGCAGCAGCACCGTCGACTCGGCCGGAGACAGCGGCTCCTGCGGCAGCCAGTGCACCGCCTCCAACCCGCTGAGCCACCGCCGACAGGTGAGCAGCACCAGGGCCGGGCCGTCGCCGGGCAACAACGGCCGTACCTGCTCCTCGGAGGCCGCATTGTCCAGCACCAGCAGCGCTCGCCGGTGTCGCAGCAGCCCACGGTAGATCCGGGCCCGGTCGTCGACGTCGGTCGGTATCCGCGACTCGCTCAAGCCGAGCGCCAGCAGCAGCCGTTGCAACACCTCACCGGCGGTCGCCGGGTGCTGATGGGTGCCGCGCAGGTCGACGAAGAACCGCCCGTCCGGGTACCGGTCGGCGAGGTCGTGGGCAGCGCGCAGCGCCAGCGCCGTCTTGCCCACGCCGGGCTGGCCGGTCAGCACCGCGACGACGGCCGAGGGCTGTGCCGACTCGGCGAGGTCACCGAGCCTGCCGAGCGCCTCCGCCCGACCGGTGAAGTCTGCGGGCGGTGCCGGCATCGGGCACGGTCCGGGCGACAGGCGGCCGGCGTCGGCGGTCTGCTCGATCAGGGCGCGGTCGGCGGAGGGCGGCGCCAACACGTCGAGGACTGCGGTCAGGGTCCGGCGCTGCGGCCGGCGGACCAGGTCACGCTCCAGGTTGCTCAGCGCCCGGGTACTCACGCCCGATCGGTCGGCGAGTTCCTCGATCGTCAGCCCGGCCGCCGCCCGATGGTGCCGCAACAGCCGCCCCAGACTGGTGTCCTCGCCCACCCGCACCCCGACCCCCGTGTCCGTACTACGTGGACGGTGCCATCGTATCGACGGGTCTCATGATCTTGTGTTATCCCGTTCCTGTCGGCGGGTCAGCGCGGCCTGTCGAGCCTTCCCGATCAGACCGAGATGGGTGTGTTCGAAGCCCTCTGCCGTCTTGAGTCCGTAGCCGAGGGCGCGGTCGACGGCGATGTGGAACGCCCACGCCACGGCCAGGATGCCGATCCAGTCGATCCGGTCACCGAACCCGGCCGCGACCACGGCCACCACGCCCAGCGCGGCGGGCACCAGATAGGAGTGCGCCAGGTTGTAGCAGACGGCGCCGAGACGCGGGCCGCGCAGGTAGCCGAGCATGGACAGGTCGAAGACGAGGAAGAGTGCGAGCAGTGACCACCACGGGTACCCCACGGCGACGGTCACCACGACGGCGAGGACCGCCACGGCAGCGGCCTCGACACGCTGCACGACGACCGGGCTCAGGTACGCCATCTCACACCTCGATGTCGATGTCGGTCGGAAGGTTGGGTGGACGTTACCGTCGTCGGAGGCGACCAGGTGCCCGTACACCCCTGACCGCACCTCGGGAAGTTGTGTACTCAGAGCGTTGAGTCGCTCACCCAGCGTAGATCATCGACTACAATCTATCCCCGTGGTGGGTGGGGAAGCCGACGGCGTGTCCAGCGCGTCACCCGGTCGGACGACGATCGGGAGGCAACCAGGTCGAGCGAGCGACCCCCTGGTCGGCCGGGACGGCGAACTCCACCGCCTGGACCAGGCGATCGGGCGCCTCACCGACGGGGCCCAACTGATAGAGGTCAGCGGAGACCCCGGCATCGGCAAGTCCCACCTGCTCGCGGAGCTGACGCACCGGTGCCAGCGTCGCAGCCTTCCGGTGCTCACCGGTCGGGTCCCACCGGGCGGAGCGGTCTTCCCGTTCGGCGCCCTCATCGACGCCCTGGACGACCGGCTCCGTACGGTGCGGGCAGACGCCTGGGGCGCCCTGCCGACACACGACGCCCGGGTACTGGCCGACATCTTCCCGAGTTTCCCGTATCGCACCGAGAACGGACCCGCACCGCCGACGGTGCCGCACTTCCGACGTCTGCGCGCCATCCGGTCCATGCTGGAGGTCCTGGCATCGACGGGACCTCTGGTGGTGATCCTCGACGACCTGCACCGCGCCGACGACGACACCATCGACGCACTCTGCTACCTGGTGCAGTCCCCGCCGCAGGCGGCGACGCTGCTGGCGTTCGGCTACCGCACCCGTCAGGCACCACCGAGACTGCGCGGCGCGGCGGCCAGAACGGGCACCTCGCTGGTGCGGCTACCGCTCACACCCCTGTCGCCGACCGCCGTACGCACCCTGCTCGCCGACTGTGTCTCGGACGCCGAGAGTGACGAACTGTACCGATGCAGCGGCGGCAATCCCCGCTACCTGTGGGCGCTGCTCGACGGCGCGCGCGCCTCGACGCACGACCTGACGCCCGCGCGGGGGACCGCTTTCCCCGACACGGGGACGGCACCGGAACCCGCCACCGCGCAGCCCGGCCGGACCTACTCGGCAGCGGAGACCGCGATCGCCGCCGAACTGGACGAACTCTCCAGCCAGAGTCGGCTCGCCGCAGCGGGAGCAGCGGTGGTCGGTGAGGTCTTCGACCTGCCGGCCGTCGGCGTGGTCGCCGAACTCGTCGAGGAGACCGTCCGTCGCACGATCGACGAGTTGGCCGGCGCCGACATCGTCCGGCACGTGCCGGACACGACCCGGTTCAGGTTCCGCCATCCTCTCGTACGCCACGTGGTGTACCACGGCAGCCAACCCGGATGGCGGCTCGGCGCCCATGCCCGGGCCGCCGCCGCGCTGGCCGGTACCCCGGACGAGGAGGTCGCCCGGGCGCCGCACCTGGCACTGGTGGCCACCCCCGACGACGCCACCGCACCCGGCACGCTCCGCCGCGCCGCCGCAGCCGTCGAGCGCGACTCCCCGGAGACGGCCGCCCGGTGGCGTCAGGCAGCACTGCGGCTGACGTCCGTCGTCGGCAGCCCACCGACCGACCGGCACCTCCTCCTGCGCCAGGTCGCCACGGCCTACGCCGCCGCCGGACGGCCCCGGCACGCCCGGGACATGCTGCTGGCCGCGTTACGGCAGCCGGTCGCGACACCGCCCGCCGAACGGGCCGATCTGGTCATCCGATGCGTACGGCTGTGCCTGTCGCTCGGCGAGCCCGCGCCCGCCCGCGACCTGCTCGCGGAAGAGGTCACCCCGGATCCGCCCTGCCGGTCCAGCCGGGTGAACCTGCTGCTGGAGCAGGCGTTCCTGGAACTGGCCGACGGATCGGCCGCGGCGGCTCGGGCAGCCGCCACCACGGCACTGCGGCTGGCACAGGACGACCGACCGAGGACGACGGAGCACATCCGCGTCAAGGCGGTGCTCGCCGCCGCCGACGGGCTGACCGGCGCCTTCGTGTCGGCGGCGGCGACGCTGACCGACGTGGTGCCCCTGCTGGACGCCACGGGCGACGCAGAACTGGCCGCCCACCCCGACGCGATCTACTGGATCGGCTGGAGCGAGTTCGCGCTGGAGCGCTACCCCGACGCGCTGCGGCACCTGGAGCGGGTCAAGGCGAGTCCGACCGATCGCCCGGCCCGGGCAGCCCGGCCGGGACCCGATGTGGTGACGCTCTGCGACGCGCTGCTGGCGCGTACCTGGATCCTCGCCATCACCGGCCGCCACACCGTGGCCGTCGGTACCGCGGCCATGGCCGCCGACGTCGCCTACCGCTCCGGCAGCCCGCATCTGCGGCAACGGGCGGCGATCCTGCGCCGCTTGGTGGC
>NZ_SISL01000041.1:0-25282 GCF_004307965.1 Verrucosispora sp. SN26_14.1
AGATGTGTATAAGAGAAATGGTTGCATCCCGGCGGCCTCCTCGCAGGCGTGGATCGTCTCGTCGGCGCCGATGCGGAAGTGCAGGTGGAAGTCGACGACGTCCAGTCCCCGGTGCACGGTCACCCCTCCTCCCCGGACAGCGGCGGATCACCGGACGGATCGGCGGACAGCGGTGGATCGGTGGGCAGGGGATCGGCCGTGGGCGCAGCGGGTGCCGGGGCGGCGACCCAGGCGGCCACGATCTCCCGTAACCGGGCACCGGCGATGTGCCGGACCCGCTCGCCGCTCTCCACGTCGGCCAGCGAGATGTGTCCGGACCAGCCCTGCCACGGGTCGGGCCGGGACTCCACCAGCACGTACGGGTGGGCCACCGGCAGCTTCGGCTTCGGCGGCAGGTCCTCGACCGCGTCGAGGCGTACCGCGTCGGGGTCGAAGCCGAGCACGCCGGAGGTCTCGTAGGCCCCGCCGTGCCCCCGCGCGGGCAGCTCGCCGTAGATCTGCGTGGTCTCCGCCGGGGTGACCAACTGGAACCAGTTGACCAACAGCAGGCTGGCCTGCCGGCGGCCGGAGACCCACTCCATCGCGGCCCGCGCGGTGGACATGTTGGCGTCGTGCCCGTTGACGATCAGCAGGCGGGGGAAACCGGCGGCGACGATCCCCTCGATCACGTCGGCCAGGTAGCCGACCGCGATCTCCGGACGGATCGCCACCGTCCCCGGCCACGGGCGGGTCTGCCCCGGGCAGGCCGCATACGGCACGGCGGGAAAGAGCACCCCGCGCGGGCCGTCGCCGGTCGCGCCGCTCTCGGCGGCGAACCCCTCGGCCAGGATCAGGTCGGTGCCCAGCGGCAGGTGCGGGCCGTGCCACTCCACCGCGCCCACCGGCAGCACCGCGAAGTCCGCGGCGGCGGCCACCGCCGCCAGTTCGCCACCGGGCACCCGGCCGATCGGCAGCAGGCCCGACTCCGGCCAGCCCACGGTCACCTCGGTACGCGTCACGTCGTCCACTTCGCCGCCTCCCGGGACGCCGACCGGCCGCTCTGGAGCCGACCGGAGACCACCATCACCACGAAGATCAGCGCCACCTGGAGCATGCCGTAGGCGGCGGCGGTGCCGACCTCGAACGAGTACATCCGATTGTTGATCTCGACGGAGATCGGTGCGGTCTGCGACGTGTAGATCAGCACCGAGGCGACGAACTCACCGACGCCGTTGACGAAGGCCAGCAGCGCGCCGGCCGCCACCCCGGGGATCATCAGCCGCAGGGTGACCGTGCCGAACGCCCGCCACCACGAGGCGCCCAGGTTGCGGGCCGCCTCCTCCAGCGAGGGGTCGATCTGCGCCAGCGTGGCCGAACTGGACCGGAACACCAGCGGCAGGAACCGCACGAAGTACGCCAACGGCATGATCCAGAAGGTGCCGATCAGCACCTGCCCGAAGCTGAACGCGTTGCCGGTGCTGAACGCCGAGATCAGGTTGATCGCCACCACCGTGCCGGGCAGCGCCCACGCCAGCATGACCGCCACGTCCAGCAGCGCCCGACCCCGGAAGTCCAACCGCCGCACCGCGTACGCGATGAGCACGCCGACCACCACACAGGCGACCGTGGCGATCAGGCTCATCTGCAACGAGTTGAGGATCGGCTGGAACGCCCTCGGGTCGGAGAAGATGGTGACGAAGTTCTGCCAGGTGTACGCCGAGGGGATCACCTCGGTCGTCCACGACCCGTCCTCGGAGAACGCCACCAGGCCGATCGTGACCACCGGTGCCAGCAGCACCACCGTGGCCAGGATCGAGGCGGCGAGCGCGGCCCACTTGCCGAACGGGTTGGTGATCTCCCGCCGGTGCGCGGCGACGCCCTTGGACTGCGAGCGGTAGCTGCGCCGCCCCTCGTACCAGCGCATGCCGAGCAGGAACAGGATCGACACCACCGCCAGCACCGAGGCGTACGTGGAGGCCATCGGCAGGTCGCCGTTGGTGCGGTTGATGTAGATCTGCATGGTCATCGTGCGGTCCACCCCGAACAGCAGCGGAGCGGTGTACGACGCCAGCGAGGTCATGAACACCAGCAGCGAGGCCGAGACCAGCGCCGGGGTGAGCATCGGCAGCAGCACGGTCCGCCACACCCGGACCCGACCGGCGCCGAGGTTGTACGCGGCCTCCTCCACCGACGGGTCCATCCCGGCGAGGGCGGCCGAGGCGGCGAGGTAGAAGAACGGGTACATGGTGAAGGTGTGCACCACCAGCACCCCGGCGATGCCGGTGAACGGCAGTACCGGGCTCTCGGTGCCGAACAGTTGCTGGAGCCCGCGCGGCAGGATGCCGGTCTCGCTGTAGAGCAACTGGAACGAGATGGCGCCGATCAGCGGTGGCAGCGCGGCCGGCACCAGGATGATCGCCTCGATCAGCCGGCGGCCGGGGAACTGGAAGCGCTTGAGCAGGAACGCCATCGCCACGCCGACGATCCCGCAGAGCAGCACGCTGGCCGCCGAGATGCCCAGCGAGGTGAGCAGCGCGGACCGCGCCACGCCCCCGCCGCGCAGGAACTCGGTGTAGTTGGCCACCCCGTCCACCCCGACGCTCTCCGCGAAGGTGGCGAACATCGGCTGGACCACGTACCCGAACAGGATCAGCGCCAGCGGGAACACCAGCGCGTACGGGAACCAGCGGGAGCTGGCGCCACCGGCGAAGCGTCCGCCCAGCCGGGGACGGCGACCCCGTCCGGGCGGGGTCGGGTCCTCGGTGATCGGCGGGACGGTGGCGGCGCTGGGTGCGGCCGTCACGGGTGCACCACCCACATGCGCTCCCGGTTGAGTCGCAGCCCGATCTGGTCGCCGACGGCGACGCCGGACGGCACGTCGATGGCGGCCACCTGCACCGACTCGCCGGCCACCTCGACCACCAGGTTGGTGGCCATGCCGGTGAACTCCAGCTCGGTCACCCGGCCGGGCAGCGCGCCCGCCTCGGTGGCCGAGGTGAGCCCGATGTGCTCCGGGCGTACCGACACCAGCGCGGTCTCGCCGGAACGCAGGCCGTGCCCGACCGGCGCGGCCACGACGATCTCGGTGCCGTCCGGGCGGCCGACGGTGACCGTCTCGTCGGTGACGGCCGTGACCGGCAGCGACAACACGTTGCTGCGGCCGATGAAGCGGGCCACGAAGGCGTTGGTCGGCCGGTGGTAGATCTCCTGCGGAGCACCGATCTGCTGCACCCGGCCGGACTCCATCACCGCGATCCGGTCCGACATCGCCATCGCCTCGGCCTGGTCGTGGGTGACGTAGATGGCGGTGGTGCCGCTCTCCTTCTGGATGCGGCGGATCTCGGTCCGGGTCTCCTCGCGCAGCTTCGCGTCGAGGTTGGAGAGCGGCTCGTCGAGCAGCAGCGTACGCGGGCGGATGACCAGGGCTCGGGCCAGCGCCACACGCTGCTGCTGACCGCCGGAGAGCTGATCGATGCGCCGCTCGCCGTACCCGCCGAGGTGCACCTCGCCCAGCGCCTCCTCGACGCGTCGCCGGGACTCGGCCCGCCCCACCTTGCGGATCTTCAGCCCGTACGCGACGTTCTGCGCCACCGACATGTGCGGGAACAGCGCGTAGTTCTGGAACACCATGCCGGTGTCACGCTTGTTCGGTGGGCGGCGGGTGACGTCCTCGGTGCCGAAGCGGATCCGGCCGGAGGTGGGGAAGTAGAACCCGGCCACCATGCGCAGGGTGGTGGTCTTGCCGCAGCCGCTCGGGCCGAGCAGGGTGAAGAACTCACCGGCGGCGATGCTGATGTCGACATCGTCGACGGCCGCGGTGTCACCGGCGCGGGCGAATCGCTTGCTCACCGACTCCAGCGTGACATCGATCATGATGTCCTCCTTCTCGTGCTGCCGGTCGTAGGTAAGAGGGGTGCTGCCGGCCGCGATGAAAGGAAGGGACCCTTCCTAACGCCTGCGGTATAGGAAGGGTCCCTTCCTAACAGCGGTCGGCCGGACGGCGGCCGGGTCGGGGTACGCGTACCCCGACCCGGTGCCGACGCGGTCAGCCCTTGTTCTTGATCTGGCTGTTCCAGTGGTTGATCCACTCGGTCTCGTGCTCGGCGATCACGTTCCAGTCGACGTTCATCGGGCGCAGGTCGAGCTGGGCCAGCCACTCCGGCTGGTCGGCGATCTCGATGGCGGGGATCTGGAAGAAGTCCTTGGCCAGGTCGGCGCGGAGCCCGTCGTCGAAGAGGAACTCGATGAACTTCTGCGCGCCCTCGGAGTTGCCGCCCTTGACCGCGGCGAGGCCGTCGACCAGCACCGGCGCACCGGAGGTGGGCATCACGTAGCCGAAGGGCATGTTCGACTGGTTGGCCTGCAACAGCACGTCCTGCAGGTTCCAGGCACTCAGTGTGCCCTGCTGGCGGGAGAGCTTCAGGTACAGGTCGGCCGGGTTGGCCGCGTACGAGCCGGTGTTGGCGTCGAGGCGCTTGAGCCAGTCGTACCCGGGCTGCGGGTTGCTGCCGTCGGGGGAGAGGCGCTGGATCATCGAGGCGTAGATCGACCGCATGGTGCCGGACGCGGCCACGTCCCGAATGATGATCTTGTCTTTCCACTGCGGGTCGAGCAGGTCGTCCCAGTCCTTCGGGGCCTGCTCCGGGGTGAGCGCCGCGTTGTTGTACATGATGACCTCGGGCAGCAGGATCTCCCCGAACCAGCGGCCCTCGGCGTCCTTGTACTGCGCGTCCATGTCCCCGGCGAACGACGGCTGCCAGGGGGCCAGCAGGTCCTCGGCCGCACCCGCCGACAGACCCTGCTGGGTGCCGCCCCACCAGACGTCGGCCTGCGGGTTGGCCTTCTCGGCCCGGACCCGCTCCAGGATCTCCTGGGCGCCGATGTTGAGGATCTCGACCTTGCCCTGGTACTCGGGGTACTTCTCGGTGAACTTTTCCACCACGAAGTCCGTGACCTTCTTGTCCCGGGCGGTGTAGATGGTGAGCTGCTGGACGTCACCGGCCGCGTCGTCCGAGCCGCCACCGCCGCAGGCGGTGCCGACGGCGAGCACGGAGGCGAGCGCCCCGGCCAGGAGAAGTCGTCGTTTCATGAGGTACCTCCGAGGGAAGGGATCAAGGGGTGGGTAGGAGTTGGGGTGTGCCGGCCGCCGCGGCGGCGAGGGCGTAACTGACCGCGCCGTGCAGCACCGCGCGGTCGCCGAGGACCGCCCGGCGTACCTCGGTGGTGGCGGGCGCGGAGGCGTCGACGAGCGTCTGGAGCCGCGCCACGGCGTCGTCGTCGAGCTGGGTGGCGGCGCCGCTGAGCAGGACCCGGCCCGGGTCGATCACGCAGACGCAGGAGACGATCAACCGGGTCCAGGCGGCCAGGACCTCGTCCAGGTACGCCGCCGCCCGCGCGTCGGTGCGGGCGAGCTCGACCAGGGCGGCCACCGGTGCGTCCGGCCGCCGCCCGGGAGCCAGTGCGACGACTCGTTCGGCGACGGCGTTCTCCGACCACCGGGCCTCGAACGGGCCGATCCCGTCGTGTCCCCGGTCGCTCGGGTCCAGCGGCAGGAAGCCCACCTCGCCGGCCGCGCCACCGGCGCCCCGACGGACCTGCCCGTCCAGGACCAGTCCGGCGCCGATGCCGTCGGCGACGTGCAGCAGCAGCAGGTCGGCCACGTCGATGCCGGCCCCGGCCGCGTGCTCACCGGCCGCCATCAGGTTGACGTCGTTGTCCACCACGACCGGCACGCCGAGGTGGCGTTGCACCGATTCGCCTATCTCGCGGCCCTCGACCAGCCCCACCGAGGGGGCGAGCCGGACCGTGCCGCCCGAGGAGACGCCCGGCGCGGCGATCGCCACCCCGCGCAGCGCGGGCAGCCCGTCGCCGGCCAGTTCGGGTACGGAGCGGCAGATGCTCTCGACGATGTCGCCGGCGAGTCGGACCGCCCGGTGGGCGATGACGGTGCCGTCGCTGTCGGCGATCTCGCAGCTGATCCGGGTGGGCTCCAACGACACCGCGGCGACCAGTTCGGCGCGCGGGTTGAATTCCAGCATGGCCCGGGGGCGACCGGCCCGGGAGGTGCCCGGGCCGCGTTCGAGCAGGTAGCCCTCGGCGATCAGCTCGCGGACGAGGGGCGTGAGCGTGGCGGGGCTCAACCCGGTCAGCTCGGTCAGCTCGGCGCGGGAGAGCAGCCGCACCTGGCGGGCGGTGGAGATCACCGAGAGGCGCTTGATCTCCTTCGACCGCTCCCGGCTCACCGGGCTCGTTGGTGGCGTCACCACGTCAGTCACACTTCCTTCCTACGGCGAACGAACTATTGCGTCAAGTAACGAGTTGGTCTCGGGCCTCCGACGACACCGCTCTGAGCTGGCCAGATGTCCGATTCGCGGGGCGATGTGGGGGTGCAAAGAAGCGCGTGCTGCCGCATCGAGAAGGCGGAGATTATTTATTCCGCGTACAAACGAAGCGGCGTGCGGCATCCGGTCGTCCTGGTGTCGTCAGGCATGACCATCCAGTGTGTACGGACCGCTTCGGTGCCGTGCGTCGGGTCGGCGCACGGACGTACCGCAGCGCCGACCCGGCGTCGGTCAGGCCGGCCGGCTCGTCGCGGCGGCCCGGATGCCGTCGAGGCCGAGCAGCGCGGTGGCGGCGGTGCTGGGATGCCGGCCACCCGCGGTCGCCACGGCGAGCTGCCAGTGCGGCGGGTCGGTGAGCGGCACGAAGCGCGCGGCGGTCCGCTTGCCCCGGAAGACCTGGGGAACGACGGCGACGCCGAGCCCGTGACCGACAAGGTCGAGCAGCCAGTGCACGTCGTTGACCTCGAACGCGACGCGCCGCTCCACCCCGGCGGCGGCCATCGCCTGGTCGACGGCGTCGCGGCTGATCCAGCCGGGGGAGAAGTCGACGAACGTCTCGCCCGGCAACTCCCGCAGGTCGACTGCGGTGCGGTCGCGCAGCGGATGGGTCGGCCCGCAGGTCAGCACCAGCGGCTCGGCCCGGAACGGAGCCAACGCGACGCCGGGCACCGCGCTCGCGGGCGCGGAGACGAACGCCAGGTCGAGGTCGCCGGTGCGGACCCGTTCGATCAGGTCGGGTGAGCCACCCTGGCGCAACCGGATCTCGACACCGGGGTGGGCGGCGTGGAACCGGGCCAACGTCGCCGCGAGGTCGACCGCGCCGAGGCACTGGAGGGTGCCGATGGCGAGCGTGCCGCGCAGCAGTCCGCGTACGGCGGCGACCGCGTCCTTGGCGGCGGCCACGTTGGCCAGGGCGTGCCGGGCCTGGGTGAGCAGCGCCCGCCCCTCGTCGGTCAGCTCCACGCTGCGGGTGTTGCGGACGAAGAGGCTGGCGCCCAGCTCACGTTCCAACGAGCGGATGGACGTGGAGAGGCCGGACTGCGCCACGTGCAGACGCTCGGCGGCGCGGGTGAAGTGCCGTTCCTCGGCGACCGCCACGAAGTACTCGAGCTGGCGCAACTCCACGATTCATCACCGCCACCGATTGCCGGAATCAGATTCTTCTGTTGGACAGCTTAGCTATCGGGGTAGAAGGTGGAATCCGGGCGTTGCGGGCCACCCGCCCGCCCGCCAACCGCACTGCTTCGAGGAGGAGCCTGTATGCAGACCCGCCGTATCGGTGACGTCGCCGTCGGCGCGATCGGCCTCGGCGCCATGCCGATGTCGATCGAGGGCCGCCCCGACGAACAGCGTTCGATCGCCACCATCCATGCCGCGCTGGACGCCGGGGTCACGCTGATCGACACCGCGGACGCCTATCACCTGGGCCCCGCCGACGCCGGTCACAACGAGTCGTTGATCGCCAACGCCGTGGCGAGCTACGGCGGCGACACGTCCGACGTGCTGATCGCCACGAAGGGCGGCCACGTACGCCCCGGCGACGGCCTCTGGACGCTGAACGGCAGGCCCGAGCACCTCCGGGACGCCGTCGAGTCGTCGCTCAAGCGGCTCGGGGTCGAGGCGATCGGCCTCTACCAGTTCCACCGCCCCGACCCGAACACCCCGTACGCGGACTCCATTGGCGCCCTGCGGGACCTGCTCGACGCCGGGAAGATCCGGATGGCCGGCATCTCCAACGCCGACCCCGACCAGATCAGGCAGGCCAACGAGATCCTCGGCGGCCGACTGGTCAGCGTGCAGAACCAGTTCTCGCCCGCCTTCCGGTCCAGCGAACCGGAGCTGGCGCTCTGCGCCGAGCTCGGCATCGCGTTCCTGCCCTGGAGTCCTCTCGGCGGCATCTCCAACGCCGCCGAACTGGGTTCCCGGTTCGCGGTCTTCGCCGAGGTCGCCGGGGAGCGCGGCGTCAGTCCGCAACAGGTCTGCCTGGCCTGGATGCTGGCGAAGGCGCCCACGGTGATCCCGATCCCCGGTTCGTCGCGCCCGGAGACGATCCGGGACTCGGTCGGCGCGGCCGACCTGGAACTCTCGACCGAGGAACTGGCCCGCCTCGACGCGGCCTGACCGACCGGCATCCGCGAGCCCCGTCCTCCGGCCTCGGTCTGGAGGACGGGGCTCGCGGCCGGTGCGCGACTGCCATCGACCGTCTACTATCGACGGTGATCAGCCGGTGCCGGGAGGTCGCCATGCGCAGGTCGATGCCGTGCCTCGTCGCCGTCTCCGGCCTGCTGGCCGGGCTGGCTCTGGCGGTCGTGCCGGACAGCGCCCGTCCTTCGACGGCTGCCGGCAGCGTGACGGCCGCCGACGATCTGGCGGCCTCCTGGACCGGCCCGTTGAGCACCCGCGGCCGGTACGTGGTCGACGCCCACGGCAACCGCTTCAAGCTCAGGTCCGGCAACTGGCACGGCGCCAGCGGCACCTGGACCGGCAGCGGCGACCGCGCCGACCCGGCCACCCACCACGCCGGGGAGATGGCCGACCAGATCCCGATCGGTCTGGACCGCGCCCCGATGGCCGAGATCGTCGCCGGCTTCCACGAACTCGGCCTCAACAGCATCCGCCTGCCGTTCTCCAACGAGATGATCCGCGACACCCGCCCGGTGCCGGACGCCGCCGTCCGCGCCAACCCGCACCTGCGCGGCCGGACCCCGATCCAGGTGTACGACGAGACGGTCCGGACGCTGACCGCCGAGGGATTCGCGGTCATCCTCAACAACCACACCAACACCTCGCGCTGGTGCTGTGGCGTCGACGGCAACGAACGCTGGAACGCCAGCCAGAGCACCGCCCAGTGGGAGCAGGACTGGCTCCTGATGGCCCGCCGGTACGCCGGCAACGCCCGGGTCGTCGGCGCCGACCTCTACAACGAGGTACGCCGCACCGTCCTCGACGACCCGAACTGGGGACTCGGCGACCGGCACGACTGGCACGCCGCCGCCCAGCGGGTCGGTGACCGGATCCTCACCGAGGCCAACCCCCACCTGCTGATCATCATCGAGGGCATCAACTGGTACGGCCTGCCGGTGGACGGATTCCCGCACGGGCGCCCCACCCTCGAACCGGTCGGCCGGCTCTCGCACACCCTGGTGCGCTCCCACAAACTGGTCTACTCGGCGCACTTCTACGGCTACACCGGCCCGAACCACAGCGGCGCGACCGGCATCGGCGAGACCAGCGACCCCCGCTACCAGGACCTCACCCGCGACCAGCTCGTGGAGACCGTACGGCGGCAGGCGACGTACGTGGCGCTCGACGCCGACCGGCACTTCACCGCACCGGTCTGGATCAGCGAGTTCGGCGTCGGCGGCCGGGACAATACCAACCAGCGATCCCGGGACTGGTTCCACCACTTCGTCGACCACCTGATCGCCACCGACGCCGACTTCGCGTACTGGCCCCTGGTCGGCTGGCACGACAACCGGCGGGGCAACGGTTGGGCGCTGCTGCACTGGGACGCCGCCGGTCACCGGATGGGCCTCTACGACGGCGACGACTGGCGGGCCGACGCGTGGCGTCGCCTGGTCACCGGTGGCCGGACCGGTCCGGTCACCCCGGTACGGGAGTGGTCGATGCTGACCCTCGACCACACCGACCTGAACCAATCAGTGCGGATGCGTGCCGCCCCGGACTGGGACTCCGGCGCCCGCAAGGCGGTCTGCCCCGACGACCGGCGGCTCATCGGCCTGAGCCGCACCGGCAACCGGGGCCTGTGCACCGACGCCCCGGACACCGGCGGCCACGTGGTGGTCCGCGACGAGTCGCACGTCGACGTCGACTGGGCCTCCGGCTTCACCAAGCTGCAATGCCCGCCGCACAAGACCGTCGTCGGGTACGCCGTCCGTGGCGCCAACCTGTCGTCCGTGCTCTGCCGCGACGCGGGCACCGCCGTCGGTGGCACCCGCCGGACGGTCTGGTTCGACCGTGGCGACAACCGACCGGCCGGCAGCCCCGGCGGCGACTTCGCCAACGGCCACCACAAGGGGCAGTGCGCCGTCGGTGAACACCTCGTCGGCGTCGCCTACCGCGCCTGGATCTGGTCACCCGGCAAGGAACCCGACGCCCTGCTGTGCCGTAGCTGACCGGAGGGTCGCGGCTCAGCTCACCCCGAGGGTGACGGCCAGCGAGACGACCGTGGCCGGGGCGTCGGGATGGCGGATCGTGTCGGCGAGGACGTCCCGGGCTGCGGTGCGGTGGCGTACCTCAGCCGACGCGGTGCGATCGGCGTCGAGCAGCTCCGGTGCAGCAGGAGGCGAACGCTGGGCGGGCGAAACGGCGTTGCCGCCCGTGGCTGGCGTGCGGGCGGCCACGCCCGCTCCGCCGCCGCAGCTGCGCTCCGTCCACGCAGACACAGCGCTAGGTGGGTAGATCTGTTGTCGCTCCAGCAGCAACAAATCTACCCACCTTCACGGGCTCGCCCCGCCTCGCGCGCCCACGCCCGCACTCTGCGCCGGCGAGATGTTAGGAAGGGTCCCCTGCTATGCACCAGGCGTTAGCAGGGGACCCTTCCTTGCACGAATGCGCGCCGGAGGTACCAGCGCGAGTCAGCGGCGGTCCAGTTCCGACTGGAGGCGTTGCAGGAGGGTCTTGCGGGCCTTGCCGCCGCGTTCGCGTCGCAGCGCCGCCCGGAGCTGGTTCTTGTCCAGGCCGGGTACGAGTCGACTGGCCTCGGGAACCGTCAGTTCGGTGAGCCGCTCGGCCGAGGTGGCGGCCCGGCCTCGGGGCGAGGTCGCCTCCTTGCGGGCACGTTTGGCGGGTCCGGTGTTGGCGACGAACTGCCGACCGGTTCGCGACGCCTGCCGCTTCTTGGTCTCGGTGTCGCGCTTCTGCTCGTCCGAGAGCTTTTCCCACGCCTTCTTCGGCAGGTATCGCGCCGTTTCGTCACCCTTGCGGGCCCGGGTGGAGCCGGTGCTGGTCTGCCACTTCTCCGCACCCCAGCGCTCCAACGACCGTTGCCGTGAGTCCTTCGGCCCCAGGAAGCCGCCGCCGCGCCGCTCGTACTCCTTGGTGAGCAGTTGCGACTTGCGGGCCGACCACTGACCGGGCCGGCCGCCCCGGTCGGAGGCCATGATCTCGGCCTTGATCTGCTCCCGGAGTTCCGGTTTCGTGTACCGCGCCATGCCGGGTCGTTACCCGAACGCGGCCCTGGTGAACGTGGCCGTCGGGGTCGGGCCTCGGCGGCGGCGAAGCCACTCGCCGGCCTCTGCCATGCTTGGCAGGGTGACGACCGGCCATCCCCGCACCCATCGTCGTACCCGCCGTCCCTGGCGACTCCTGCTCGCGCTCGGTGCCGTCGCGGCCCTGGGCGCGGCCGCCTACGTGGTGGTGCCGCAACTGCTGCCGCCGGGACCGCGCCCGCTGTTCCAGATGCCGGTGGGTTGCGGCGAGACGTGGCAGGTGGGCACCTACCCCGGCCACGGCGAGTACGACGTCGACTTCTTTCCGCTCCAGGGCGAGCAGTGGGGGCAGCCGGTGCTCGCCTCGTACGCGGGCACCGTCACGGTGTCCGGCATCAACGGGTCGCTGGGTGGGCGTACACCGGAGAATCCGGAGGGTCCCCGGGGCCGGGGCGGCGGCTACTGGGTGAAGATCGACCACGGCGGTCGGTGGGAGACGCAGTATCTGCACCTGCTCGAACCGCCGCTGGTGGAGGAGGGGCAGCGGGTCGCGCAGGGTGAGCAGATCGGGCGGATCGGCAGCACCGGCAACTCGGGCGCTCCGCACCTGCACTACGAGCAGCGGGTGGGCTGGCAGAAGGTGGAGACCTGGTTCGACGGCGTGCCGTCCGGCATCACCAGCGACGACGCCGAGTTCACGATGAAGCTGACCAGCAACAACTGCCCCGACGGGCAGCCCTGAGTCAGCGGCGAGGACGACAGTGTCGGACCCCTCTGCTGGGATACCGGCATGGGTGTTCTGTACGACTACTTTCGCGCGGCCGACGACGCCGCGGCGGTGCGGCTGATGGCGGAGATCGACGGCGGGCCGGTGGCTCTCGCCGACGGGCGGCCCGGTGTCGACGCGATCGACTGCAAGGGCATCGACCCGTCGGTGACGCTGGGCGAGTTGGTGGCTCTCGTGCGCAATGAGGCGGACGCCGACGACCCGGTGAAGGACCGGCTGGTGTGGAGCGGGGCCGAGGACGGCCCCTGGTTGACCGCGCTCGACGACGCGACCCGGGACACGCTGGCGTCGATCACCGCCGACCAGACGCCCGAGTTGTCCGCGCGATGGGGACGCAGCGAGGAACTCGCCTGGGACGGGCCGCTTCCCGACGACCAGATGCAGCCGGTGATCGAGGAGGTCAGCGCGCTCGCCCGACGGGCCCGGGACGCCGACGAACACCTCTACTGCTGGTCCTGCCTCTGATCCTGCCGCCGTACGCGTCCTGCCGTCACGGCCGTTTGCGGTTAGCGTGAGGTCCAGGAGGGAGCCGGCGGAACCACGTCCTGCCAGATATACCCCGATTTATGTTGACAATCGCCGGAGAGCAGGCCAGACTCGCCAAAATCTTTCAGTAGTGGCCGGGAAAGAATCCAGGGGAGGACCATGTCCAGCACCAGATTCCGGTTGGCCGGCGCCACCTTCACCCTGATGCTCGTCGCAGTCGCGGGCTGCACCACGGGCGAGGGGGTCGACGTCGACGGGGCCGACGGGGCGAGCGCGGGCGGTGTCCTCGACGCTGCCATCGGTGGCGAACCCGACCAGCTCGACCCGCACAAGACCTCCGCCTACTACAGCTTCCAGGTCCTGGAGAACGTCTACGACACCCTGGTCGAGCCGGACGCGAACCTGGAGATGCAACCCGCGCTGGCCACTGAGTGGACCACCAGCGACGACCAGCTCACCTGGACGTTCACGCTCCGCGAGGGAGTCACGTTCTCCGACGGGTCGCCACTGACCGCCGAGGACGTCGTCTACTCGTACACCCGGATAATCGACGAGAAGCTGAACACCGCGTACAAATTCTCCACCGTGACGTCGGTGACCGCGCCCGATCCCACCACGGTGGTCATCGCGCTGACCGCGCCCACCCCGAACCTGCTCGCCAACCTGGGCGGCTTCAAGGGTGTGGCGATCGTGCAGAAGGCCAACATCGAGTCCGGTGAGGTGACCACCAAGCCGGTCGGCAGCGGTCCCTTCGCGATCGGCTCCTACACCAGTGGCGACAGCATCCGGCTGGTCCGCAACGACAACTACTGGGGCGAGAAGCCCAAGGTGGACGGGGTGAACTTCACCTTCGTCAGCGACCCCACCGTGGCCCTGCAGAACCTGCGTGGCGGCGAGGTCCACTGGACCGACAACCTGCCGCCGCAGCAGGTGCCCGCGCTGCTCGACGCCGACGACCTGACGGTGCGCTCGGTGCCGTCCACCGACTACTGGTACCTCGCCCTCAACCAGGCCCGTAAGCCGTTCGACAACGTCGCCGTGCGCCGGGCGATCGCCTTCGCCCTGGACCGGGAGGCGATCACCAAGGCCGCCAAGTTCGGGCTGGCCACGGTCAACCAGACCGCCATCCCGCAGAACAGTGCCTACCACTACGAGTACGCGCCGTACACGCACGATGTGAACCAGGCCCGGCAACTGCTCGACCAGGCCGGTGTCAGCGGGTTGACCCTGGACCTGATGGTCACCACCGAGTACCCGGAGACCGTCACCGCCGCACAGGTTATCGCCTCGCAGTTGGCGGGAGTCGGCGTCACCGTCAAGATCCGTACGCTGGACTTCGCGCAGTGGCTCGACGAGCAGGGCAACGGCAACTTCGACGCGTTCATGCTCGGCTGGCTGGGCAACATCGACCCGGACGAGTTCTACTACGCCCAGCACCACAGTGGCGGCACCTTCAACTTCCACAAGTACGCCAACCCCACCGTGGACCGGCTTCTCGACCAGGCCCGCACCGAGACCGACCAGGGCGCCCGCAAGCAGCGGTACGAGCAGGTGGCCAAGCAGATCGTCGACGACGCCAGCTACATCTACCTCTACAACCCGGACGTGGCACAGGGCTGGTCCAGCGGTCTGACCGGCTACGAGGTACGCACCGACCGGGCGATCCGGTTCCGCGACGCGGCGCTGGCGAAGTGACCGGGGCGGGGACCGCAGGTGGCCCGCTTCGTGATCCGCCGGCTGGTGCAGTCCGGCGTCGTGCTGATCGGCGTGACCCTCGTGGTGTTCCTGCTGATCCAACTGGTGCCGGGTGACCCGGTACGCGTCGCGCTCGGCACCCGTTTCGACCAGGAGACGTACGACGCGCTGCGGGCCCGTTCCGGGCTGGACCAGCCGCTGGTCCCGCAGTACTTCGACTACCTCTTCCGGGCGCTGACCGGCGACCTCGGCGTCAGTTTCCGCAGTGGCCGGCCGGTCACCGCGATCCTGCTGGAACGGCTGCCGGCGACACTGTCGCTGGCGCTCACCGCGGTGCTGTTCGCGGTGCTCGTGGCGTTCCCGCTCGGGATCGTCTCGGCCATCCGCAGCGGATCGCTGGTCGACCACGCGGTCCGCGTGTTCAGCCAGTTCGGTGTCTCGGTGCCGGACTTCTGGATGGGCATCATGGGCATCCTGCTCTTCGCCGGGGTGCTGGGATGGTTCCCACCGTCGGGGTACGTGGCGCTGACCGAGGACCCGGCGCGGTGGGCCTCGCACGTGGTCCTGCCGGCCGCCACGATCGGCCTGGTCACCGCCTCGATCCTGACCCGCTTCATCCGCTCGTCGATGCTGGAGGTGCTCTCCGAGGACTACGTCCGCACCGCCGAGGCGAAGGGGCTGCGGGCCCGGGTGGTGGTGCTGCGGCACGTCCTGCGCAACGCGCTCATCCCGGTGGTGACCGTGGTGGCGGTGCAACTGGCCAGTCTGCTCGGCGGGGTGATCGTGATCGAGGTGCTGTTCGCCTGGCCCGGCATCGGCCGGCTCACCTTCGACGCGGTCCGGGCCCGTGACTACCCGGTGCTACAGGGCGCGGTGCTGCTGGTCGCGGCCCTGTTCCTGTTGGTGAACCTGCTGGTGGACGTCCTCTACGCCCGCCTCGACCCGAGGATCAGGGTCCGATGAGCGGGCGGTTCGGACGCCTCGTCCCGCCCTGGGCCGGCGTCCGTTCGCGGGGATCCGGCGGCGACGGGCAGGTACGCCGCGCGTTGTCGGCGCTGGGGCGTGATCCGCTGGCCCTGAGCGGCAGCGCGGTGCTCGTGGTGCTGGTCGTGGTGGGGGTGGCCGGTCCCTGGCTGGCACCGTCGGGCATCAACGACGTGGACACCGACCGGATGCTCCAGGCGCCGAGTTGGTCGCATCCGTTCGGCACCGACGAGTTGGGCCGGGACGTGCTCAGCCGGGTGATGATCGCGGCCCGGGTGTCGCTCCAGGTGGGGCTGGTCAGCGTCGGCATCGCCCTGGCGGTCGGGGTGACCCTCGGGCTGCTCGCCGGCTACTACGGCGGCTGGCTGGACAACGTCCTGATGCGGTGCATGGACGTGGTGTTCGCGTTCCCGGTGCTGCTGCTCGCGGTGGCGATCGTGGCCGTGCTCGGCCCCGGACTGCTCACCGCGATGATCGCGATCGGGGTGGTCTACACGCCGATCTTCGCCCGGGTCACCAGAGCCGGGGTGCTCTCGGTGCGCGAGCAGGTCTTCGTCCGGGCGGCGGTCTCCATCGGGGCGTCGGACCTGCGCATCATGGGTCAGCACGTCCTGCCCAACATCGCGGCGCCGTTGATCGTGCAGACCTCGCTGTCGTTGGCGTTCGCGATCCTTTCCGAGGCGGCGCTCTCCTTCCTCGGTCTCGGCGTGCAGCCGCCGGAACCGGCCTGGGGGCGGATGCTCGACGACGGCCGGGAGTTCGTCACCGACGCGTGGTGGCTCGGTGTCTTCCCCGGTGCCGCCATCTTCCTCACCGTCCTGGCGTTCAACCTGGTCGGCGACGCGCTGCGGGACGTGCTCGACCCCCGCCAGCTCACCGTCGCCGAAGCCCGAAGGAAGGTGACATGAGCGAGCGGATGGTGCTGCGGATCGAGGATCTCGCCGTGACGATCGGGACCCGGCGGGGACCGGCGCGGGCGGTCGTCGGGGTGGACTGGTCGGTTCGGGCGGGGGAGACCCTGGCCCTGGTCGGTGAGTCGGGTTCCGGCAAGAGCATGAGCGTGTTGGCCGCGACCGGGCTCGCGCCGCGCTCTGCCCGGGTGACCGGGCGCGTGCACCTGCTGGGTACGGAACTCACCGGGCTGCGGGAGTCGGAGCGCCGTCGGTTGCGTGGGCGGCACGTGGGCTTCGTGTTCCAGGATCCGATGACGTCGCTCAACCCGGTGTTGACGGTGGGTCGGCAGGTCGCCGAGGCGAGCGAGGAGCATCTCGGCCTGAGTCGGCGGGCCGCCCGCACGCGCGCCGTCGAGCTGCTCGACCTGGTCGGGATCCCGTCGGCGGCGCGGCGGGTGGACGCGTACCCGCACCAGTTCTCCGGCGGTATGCGGCAGCGGGTGGTGATCGCGATGGCGTTGTCCTGCGAGCCGGACCTGCTGATCGCCGACGAGCCGACCACCGCGTTGGACGTCACCACGCAGGCGCAGATCGTCGAGCTGGTGGCGGACCTGCGGCGGCGACTCGGTACGGCGGTCGTCTGGATCACCCATGACCTGGGCGTGGTCGCCGGCATCGCGGACAGGGTGGCGGTCATGTACGCCGGTCGCATCGTGGAGCAGGGGCCGGTCGAGGCGGTCTTCGGCCGGCCGGCGCACCCGTACACCAGCGCCCTGCTGGCGGCGCGGCCGGACCCGGCGGCGGGCGGCGGCGAACTGGTCACCATCCGGGGTGCCCCGCCGAGTCCGCTGGACCTGCCGCCCGGGTGTGCCTTCTGGCCCCGCTGTCCGGTGCGGGGTGAGGCCCGCTGCGAGCACGAGCCGCCGCCGTTGGTGCCGGTGTCGGCGGGGCACGACGTCCGTACGTTCTATCCGCACCGGCACGACGGGGAGGCCCGATGACCGCCGAGCGGACCGAGCCGCACCTGACCGGCGACCGGCCCGGCGAGCCGGCCGACGTGGTCGCCGCCCTCGACGACCTGACGGTGTGGTTCCCCACCCCGGCGGGTGTGGTCCGCGCGGTGGACGGGGTGTCGCTGCGGGTACGCCGAGGCGAGACGTTGGGGCTGGTGGGCGAGTCGGGCAGCGGCAAGTCGACCACCGGGTTGGCGTTGCTGCGGTTGGTCGACCCGACCTCGGGCACGGTGCGGGTGGCCGGGCAGGACGTGACCCACTGGTCGCGGCGGCGGTTGCGGGCGCTGCGTCGCCGGGTGGCCATGGTCTTCCAGGATCCGCAGGCGTCTCTCGATCCTCGTCGTACGGTGGGCGCGAGCATCGCCGAACCGCTGGTGGTGCATCGGCTCACCGATCGGGGTGCCGCGCGGCGGCAGCGGGTGGCGGAACTGCTCGACATGGTCGGGTTGCGTCGGGACCTCGCCGACCGGCATCCGCACGAGCTCTCCGGCGGCCAGCGGCAGCGGGTCGGCATCGCCCGCGCCCTGGCCGGCGAGCCCGACCTGATCGTGTTGGACGAGCCGATCGCCTCGCTCGACCTCAGCGTGCAGGCGCAGATCATGAACCTGCTGCGGGGGCTGCAACGGGATCTGGGGTTGACCTATCTGTTCATCGCGCACGACCTGGCCGCCGTGGAGCACATGAGCGACCGGATGGCGGTGATGTACCTGGGGCGGATCGTGGAGTCCGGTACGCCGGCCCGGATCTGGCAGCAGCCCGCCCATCCGTACACTGCGGCGCTGCTGTCGGCGATCCCGGTGGCGGATCCGCAGGTCGAGCGGGCCCGTCGGCGGATCATCCTCAGCGGCGACATCCCCAGCCCGGTGGACCCGCCGACGGGTTGCCGCTTCCGGACCCGGTGCCCGCAGGCCAGGTCGGACTGCGCCCGGACCGATCCGCCGCCGGTCGAGGTCGTCCCGGGGCACCGGGCCGCCTGTCTCTTCGCCGGGGAGGCGGTACGCGCGATGCGCGGCGAGTAGCCCGTCGGGCCCGACACCTTGACGCGCCGCCCCTAACTGTCCACCATTCCTATATGTTTGATGGATTATGTAGGGCGCTGGTGGGGTGACGTGTACGTCTCAGCGCGATCGGACTACGCCGTACGGGCGATGCTGGCGGTGGCCGAGCGCCACCCGGCGGTGGTGAAGGCGGCGGTGCTGGCCGCGAACCAGGACATCCCGTACTCGTTCCTCCAGGGCATCCTGCTGGACCTGCGCCGGGCCGGCCTGCTGCACAGTCTGCGCGGCGCGGACGGCGGGTACGCGTTGACCCGCGCGCCGGAGGGGATCACCGTGGGTGACGTGCTGCGCGCCACCGGCGGGGCGTTGACGACGGTCCGTGGCGCGCCCGCCGACGTCGCCACCTATCACGGCGTGGCCGCCGGGCTGGGGGAGGTGTGGTTGTCGGTGCACCGGGCGATCGAGGACGTGGTCGACCACACCACGCTGGCCGACCTGCTCGCGCCGGCGGTCGGGCTGGCGCGCGACGTCGTTGATCGGCCGCCCCGGGTGGCGTGACGGATCGGTGCGTCGAGCCGGTCGGACAGCCCCTCTGGGCAAGGCTTGAAAACCTGTCGAGTTAGTGGGATATTCGGTGCGCGGTCGGCGCGGACGATCAGGCCTGCCGCGTCCGATGTGGAGTCGGGCGCGACGGGGGATCGTCGCCGTGCCGGCCGGGCATCGGCGCCCGGTCCGTGACCGCCTCCACCACTGTTTCGGTACACGACAGCTCAAAACGGGCATATTCCCTATCTAATCGGTCGGATTTATATAGTGCGGTCGCGCACTGGAGGAGGACGGGTTCCGATGAGGCACCGGATCAGAGCGGCCATCGCTCTCGCCATGGTCACCGGCGTGGCGCTGTCGGGCTGCGGCGGCGGTGACGCGGCCGGCGGCAGCTCCGCCACGTTGAGCATCGTCGGCTTCGCGGTACCCGAGGCGGCCAACAAGGCCATCGCCGCCGAGTGGAACAAGACCGAGGCGGGCGAGGGGGTCCGGTTCCGGACCTCGTACGGCGCCTCCGGCGACCAGAGCCGCGCCGTGGTGGCCGGCCTGAAGACCGACTACGTGCACTTCTCGGTGAGCAGTGACGTGACCCGTCTGGTCGACGCCGGACTGGTCGAGGAAACCTGGGACGACGGCCCGACCAAGGGCATCGTCTCGTCGTCGGTGGTGGTGCTCGCGGTCCGTGAGGGCAACCCGAAGAACATCCAGGGCTGGGACGACCTGATCAAGCCCGGCATCGGCATCGTCACCCCGAACCCGGCGTCCTCGGGTGCCGCCCGGTGGAACGCCCTGGCCGCCTGGGGCCACATCGCCGCGAACGGCGGCACGGACGCCCAGGCGCAGGAGTACGTGACCAAGCTCTTCGGCAACGTCGTGTCGCTGCCGAACAGCGGACGGGACGCCACCACCACGTTCCTCGGTGGCACCGGTGACGTCCTGCTCGCGTACGAGAACGAGACGATCCTCGCCCGGCAGAACGGCGAGAAGCTGGACTGGGTCCTGCCGGAGACCACCATGCTGATCGAGAACCCGGGCGCGATCCTCAAGGACGCCGACCCCAAGGCGAAGGAGTGGCTGGACTTCGTGCTCGGTCCGCAGGGGCAGCGGCAGTTCGCGCTGACCGGCTTCCGGCCGATCATCGACGGCGTCGACACCAGCGGCGTCGAGGGCGCGATCGACCCGAACAACCCGTTCCCGGCCCCGCAGAAGCTGCTGACCGTGGAGAAGGACTTCGAGAGCTGGTCGGCGCTGTCGGAGAAGTTCTTCGACGAGAGTGACGGCATCGTGACCAAGATCATCGCGGCCTCCGGGAAGGCCAAGTGACCTCGGCGACCCTGGTTCCGGACCGGCCGGCGGGCAACCGCCGGTCGGCCCGGGCCGGCCTCCCGCTCACCTGGGTCTCCGGCCTCGGGCTCGGCGTGGCGATGGTCTGGTTCAGCCTGCTGGTCCTCATCCCGCTCGCCGCCGTCGTGGTGACCGCCAGCGAGGGCGGCTGGGGCGGGTTCTGGCGGACGGTGACCAACGAGCAGACCGCCGCCACCCTCCGGTTGACCATCGGCACCGCGCTGCTCGTCACACTGGTCAACGTCGTGATGGGCACGCTGATCGCCTGGGTGCTGGTGCGTGACCGGTTCTTCGGCAAGCGGGCGCTGGAGATCCTCATCGACGTCCCGTTCGCCCTGCCGACGATCGTCGCGGGCCTGGTGCTGCTGTCGCTGTACGGGCCGGACAGCCCGCTCGGCGTCAACATCGCCAACACCCGGATCGCGGTCTTCCTCGCCTTCCTCTTCGTCACGCTGCCGTTCATCGTGCGCACCGTGCAACCGGTGCTCTCCGAACTGGACCCGGACGCGGAGGAGGCGGCGGCGTCGCTGGGCGCGAGCCGGTTCACCACCTTCCGGCGGATCATCCTGCCCAGTCTCACGCCGGCCATCGCGGCGGGCGCCACCCTGTCGTTCGCCCGGGCCGTCGGCGAGTACGGCTCACTGGTCCTGCTCTCCGGCAACCTGCCGATGCGGACCGAGGTGGCCTCGGTCCGCATCCTCAGCAGCATCGAGAACGACAATCCCGACAGCGCGGCAGCGGTCGCCGTGGTGCTGCTGGCCGTGTCGTTGGCCGTCATCGTCGTACTCGACGTCATTCAGCGGAGGGTGATGCGCCGTGGCTGAACACCGCACCGTCGCGCGGAACCGCGTCGGCCGCCGTCCCGGCCGGTACGTCCTGCGGTTCGTCGTGACGGCGTACCTCTTCTTCCTGGTGGCCTGGCCGTTGTACCTGGTCGGACGGAACGCGTTCGCCGACGGCTTCGTCAACCTCAACGACATCCTGACCGACCCCGACGTGACCCACGCGTTGCAACTCACCGTGCTGGTCGCGGTCGTCGCGGTGGTCATCAACACCGTCTTCGGCGTCGGCATCTCGCTCCTGCTGGTCCGCTACGACTTCCCCGGCAAACGGACGCTGAACGCCCTGCTCGACATGCCGTTGTCGGTGTCGCCGATCGTCGTCGGCCTCGCGTTGATCCTGGTCTACGGCGGCCGGGAGGGCTGGTTCGGCCCGACACTCGAAGCAGCCGGATTCCAGATCATCTTCGCCGTGCCGGGCATGGTGATGGCCACCGTGTTCGTGGCGCTCCCGCTGGTCATCCGAGAGGTCGTCCCGGTCCTCCAGGAGGTCGGCGACGAGCAGGAACAGGCCGCCCGCAGTCTCGGCGCGAACGCCGTGCAGACGTTCCGCCGGATCACGCTGCCGGCGATCAAGTGGGGCGTGATCTACGGCGTCGTACTCAGCCTGGCCCGCTCGCTCGGTGAGTTCGGCGCGGTCAAGATCGTCTCCGGCAACGTGCTCGGCGCGACCCGGACGGCCACCCTCGTGGTCGAGGAGAAGTACCTGAACTTCGACAAGGGCGGCTCGTACGCCACCGCCTTCCTCCTCGCCCTCGTCGCCGTGGCCTGCATCATCGTCGTATCCGTCCTCAGGCCGAAGGAAGACCGTTGAGCATCGAGATTTCCCAGGTCGGTAAGCGTTTCGGAGACTTCGTCGCGCTCGACGACGTGTCGGTCAGCATCCCCGCCGGTCGGCTCACGGCGCTGCTCGGTCCCTCCGGCGGCGGAAAGTCCACGCTGCTGCGGATCGTCGCGGGACTGGAACGCGCCGACACCGGGCGGGTCGAGATCGACGGTGTGGACGCCACCCACCTGCCGCCGCAGAAGCGCAACGTCGGGTTCGTGTTCCAGCACTACGCGGCGTTCAAGCACCTGACCGTCCGACGCAACGTGGCCTTCGGGCTGGAGATCCGCAAGCGTGCCAAGGACGAGATCACCCGCCGGGTCGACGAGCTGTTGGCACTCGTCCATCTCGGACAGTTCGCCGAACGGCTGCCGTCGCAGCTCTCCGGCGGCCAGCGTCAGCGGATGGCGCTGGCCCGCGCGCTGGCCGTCGAGCCCACGGTGCTGCTGCTCGACGAGCCGTTCGGCGCACTGGACGCGAAGGTCCGCAAGGAACTGCGTGACTGGCTGCGTCGCCTGCACGACGAGGTGCACGTCACCACCGTCTTCGTCACCCACGACCAGGAGGAGGCCCTGGAGGTCGCCGACGAGATCGTGGTGATCAACGAGGGCCGGGTGGAGCAGATCGGCTCGCCCGACGACCTGTACGACCGCCCGGCCAACGAGTTCGTGATGCGCTTCCTCGGCCCGGTCACCCAGCTCGGCGACGAACTGGTGCGCCCGCACGACCTCCAGCTCTCCGCCGACGGCGCGGACAGCGCCGGCGTGGTCGGCCGGGTCACCCGGGTCACCCGGATCGGCTTCGAGATCCGGGTCGAGGTCACCACCTCCGGCGGCCAGCCGGTGATCGTGACCCTCACCCGCAACGAGTTCCACGCGCTCGGGATCCAGGTCGACTCGCCGGTGCGGATCCGCATCACCCCGGGCAGCCCCACCACCACGGTCACCGCGCCCACCCAGCGCTCGGAGGAACCGACCCTCGCACCCTCGCACTAGCAAGCGCCTCGTCGGCCCCGACGCACACCGCACATCGCGCACCGCGTGCCCGCCGCGCACCGCGCACCGCGCAAGATCATGCTCGATCCCGGATCGAGTGGCCTTCCCGCGACCACGTGGCCACTCGATCCGGGATCGAGTGCTGTCCGGGCCGGCGGTGTCCCGGAACGGCGGCGTGGTCCGGTCGGACGGCGAGATTGACGTCGGGCGCCGGTGAGGGCGAGACTAACCCTATTCAACCGATAGGATTCGCGGTCTTCGGTGGGAAGGTGGTCGACGGGATGACGCGTGTGATCCGGACGGACGAGGAGGCCGTCGAGGTCGCCCGGAAACTGGCGGCCGTCCTCGCCGACGAGGCCGGAGTCCGAGACCGGGAGCGTCGACTGCCCGAGGCCGAGGTGGCCGAGCTCTCCGCCTCCGGTCTGCTGGGCATCACGGTGCCTGCCGAGTTCGGTGGTGCCGAGGTCTCGGTCGCCACGCTGACCGAGGTGTTCCGGACGCTGGCGGCGGCCGATGCCAGCCTCGCCCAGATCCCGCACAGCCACGTCGTCTTCCTCCAGGCGCTGCGCCTGCAGGGCACCGAGGAGCAGCAACGGCGCTACTTCGCCGCCGCGCTGGCCGGGCAGCGGTTCGCCAACGCCCAGTCCGAGCGCGGCGGGCGGACCGTCGCCGACGATGCCACCACACTGCGTCGTCGGCCCGACGGCGGGTACGTGCTGGACGGCGAGAAGTTCTACTGCACCGGTGCGCTGTTCGCCGACTGGATCGTGGTCCGTGCCGTACTGGCCGACCCGGCCGAGCCCGGCGGTCCCGCGGTGCCCGGCGGCCCGGGTGCGAACGGCGGCCCGGCGGCGAGCGGCGGTCCACCTGTGAAGGTGCTGGCCTACCTGCCCCGGGACACTCCGGGGGTGACCGTGCGCGACGACTGGGACGGCATGGGGCAGCGCACCACCGCCAGCGGGACGGTGCTGCTGGCGCAGGTGGCGGTGGACGAGACGCAGGTGGTGCCGTACACGCCGATCTTCGGTGCGGCGACCACCTACGGCGCGCGCGCCCAGGTGCTGCACGCCGCGCTGGACACCGGGATCGCCCGGGGCGCGCTGGACGCCGCGGTGGCGCAGGTGGCCCGGGCCCGGCCGTGGTTCGAGTCCGGTGTCGACCGGGCCGCCGACGAGCCGCTGCTCATCCAGCAGGCCGGCGAGCTGGAGATCCTGGTACGCGGCGCGGAGGCGCTGCTGCGGGAGGCGGCGACCGCGATCGACGCGGCCGAGGCGGACCTGACCGACGACAGCACGGCGCGCGCCTCGGTGGCGACCGCCGTGGCGAAGGTGGCCGGCGCCCGCGCCTCGGTGGAGGTCTCCTCGGCCCTGTTCGATCTCGGCGGCACCCGCTCCGCCGCCGATGCGCTGAACCTGTCCCGGTACTGGCGCGACGCGCGCACCCACACGCTGCACGATCCGGCCCGGTGGAAGGTCCAGCACGTCGGTCGCTGGCTGCTCGACGGCACCCCGCCGCCGCGTCACGGCCAGCTCTGACCGGAGCGGCGCGTCGTCGGCGGGCCGGCGGGTCACCCGGTCACGTCCAGGCCGCGAGGAAGCGTCGTTCCACGAGCCCGAGCAGGGTGTCGGCGAGCTTGCCCAGCACCGCCAGCAACACGATGGCGAGCAGGATCACGTCGGTGCGGCCCGTGTTCTGGCTGTCGATGAGCAGGAAGCCCAGCCCCATCGAGGAAGCGATCAGCTCGGCCGCGACCAGGAAGAGCCAGGACTGCGCCATGGCCAGGCGCAGCCCGGCCAGCACCGGCGGCGTGGCGGCGGGCAGCAGCACCGTGCCGAGCAGCCGTACGCCGGAGCGGCCGTACGCCCGGCCCACCTCGACCAGGTGCGGGTCGACGTGCCGGAGCGCGGCGGCCACGGTGGTGAAGACCGGGAAGAACGCCCCGATCGCGACCAGGGTGATCTTCGGGGTCTCACCGATGCCGAACCAGAGCAGCAGCAGCGGCACCCAGGCCAGTGACGGGATGGCGCGGACCGCCTGGATGGTCGGGCCGACCAGCGAGCGGGCCGCCCGGGAGAGCCCCACCAGGGCGCCCAGCACCAGTCCCGCGACGGATCCGGCGGTGAACCCGAGGAGGACCCGCTGCACGCTGATCGCCAGGTGCTGCCACAGCTCACCCCGGACGAGGAGTTCCCGCAGTGCCAGCAGCACGTCGTACGGCGGCGGCAGTTGCGCCCGCGAGTAGCCGCCGGAGGTGGCCAGCAGGTGCCAGCCGACGAGCAGCGCCACCGGGAGCAGCAGGCCGGCGGCGGCGTACCCCACCCGGGCGGTCCAGCTCTGGCCGGGACCGGCGGTGGCCGGAGCCGGCGGCTCGGCCGGGCGGGCCGG
>NZ_SISL01000410.1:0-5311 GCF_004307965.1 Verrucosispora sp. SN26_14.1
GCCATGACCGCCGCCGCCGCCAGGTCGGCGACCCGCTTGGCCTCCCGCTGCACCCGCGCTCGGGTCTCCTTGGCGTGCCGCTCGGCCGCCTCGACGGCCCGGCGCACCTCCTCCAGCCGCTGAGTCTCCGCCGCGAGGTCGCGTCCGGTCTCCTCCAACTGCTGGCGCAGCCGGGTCAGCTCGGCGTCGGTGGCGTCCCGGTCCCGCCGGGTCTCGTCGAGCTGCCCCCGGGCGCCGTCCAGTTCCTCCTGCAACCGGGCCAGCGCCTCCTGCTGCTCGCCGACCTGGAGCTGGACGGTGTGCAACTGCTCCTCGGCGGCGGCGGCCTGCTCGTCGCTGAACGTGCGGGTCTCGGCCGCCTGCTCGTCGGCGCGCTTACGGATCTCGGCGGAGTACTGCTGCGCGTCCGCGATCATCGAGCTGACCCGCTGCTCGGCGGCGGACCGCTGGGCGGCCAACTCGCGCTCGACCGACGCCCGCTGCTCGGCCAGGTCCTCCTCGGCGTTGGAGCGCCGCTCCGCGAGCTCCTCCTCCACGGTGGTCCGCCACTGGGTCAGTTCCTGCTGACTCTTGGACCGGGCCGCCTGGATCTCCTGGTGGATCTGGGTACGCGCGGACGTGGTGAGCGCCTCGGCCGCCGAGCGGGCCTGCTCGACCTGCTGGCGGCACTGCTCGCCGATGCGCTGCGCCTCCTGCTGGGCGCGCTCGTGCGCGGCCTCGCCCTCGGTCCGCAGCTTCTCGGCGCGTTCGCGGGTCTCGGCCAGTTCCGCCTCGGCCGTGGCGCGCTTCTCCTCGTACGTCCTGTCGTGCTCGGCCCGCCGGGAGGCCAGTTCCTCGTCGAGGTCGGCCAGCGCCTTGACGGTCCGCTCGCGCGCGTTGGCGAGCGTCTTCTCGGCCTCCGCCTGGAGCTTGGTGGCCCGCTGGGTGTGGGTGTCCACGATGGCCGTCGCCTGCTTCTCGGCGAGGTCCAGGATCTGGTCGACCATCGGGCCCAGGTCGCGGAAGGACGCCCGGTCCATCTGGGTCGGCCGCTGGCGCAGCTCGGTCACCTCGATCTGGAACGCCTGGAGCTTGCCGGTCAGGTCCCGTACGTGTGACGTGGCCCGGTCCCGGTCGGCGGCGACCGCGGCGATGCGGGCGTCGGCCTGCTCGACGTAGCGATCGACCTGCCGCTTGTCGTACCCCCGCATGGTGACCTCGAAGTTCGGCCGCGAGGCCAGGTCGTCGCGGGACGCGAACGGTTCCTCGCCGATGGACATGCCCATCCTCCGTACGATCGCGAGCGCCACACCGGCCGCCCGGCTGCGATGACGCGCAACGCTACCGCTGCTCGCGTTCGTCTGTCGTCCCACCCCGGTACCGATTACGCACCGGCTTGCGGGGTGCGCACGTCCCTCGGCCGCGCGGGCGGTCAGCGGGGTGTCCGAGTGGCCTGTCCCGGCGCTACGCCGGCCGGTTTTCATCGAGTCGCGTCGACCCGCGCCGGTGCGGTGACCGGCGTCAGGGGCCCCATCTTGACAGCGAGTTAGGTTAGGTTAGCCTAACCGCATGTCGAGCGCACTGGCGTCGGGTGACGTCGAGCAGAGCCTGCGTGGAGTCGATCTCCACCTGGGCTACCACGGCACGTCGGTGGTGCACGGTGCCGCGATCACGCTCCGCCCCGGTGCGGTGACGGCCCTGGTCGGGCCGAACGGCAGTGGTAAGTCCACCCTGTTGCGGGCGCTGGCCCGACTGCACCCGATCGACAGCGGCACGGTGCTCTTCGCCGACGGCTCCGCCGCCGCCGGTCTGCCCGCCAAGGAGTACGCCCGCCGCGTGACCCTGCTCGCGCAGAGCCGGCCGGTCCCCAACGGAGTCACGGTCCGTGACGTGATTGGCTACGGTCGGCACCCGTACCGGGGACGCTGGCGCGCCGACGACCCGGACGGTCCCGCCGCGATCGGCCGGGCGATGGAGGTCACCGGGGTCACCGCGATGGCCGACCGGCCGGTGGACGAGCTGTCCGGCGGCGAGTTGCAGCGGGTCTGGCTGGCCACCTGTCTGGCCCAGGACACCCCGGTGCTGCTGCTCGACGAGCCGACCACCTTCCTCGACCTGCGTTACCAGGTGGAGATCCTCGACCTGATGCGTGACCTCGCCGACGACCACGGTGTCGCCGTCGGCGTGGTGCTGCACGACCTCAACCAGGCCGCCGCGGTGGCCGACGAGGTGGTGCTGCTGCACGGCGGCCGGGTCCGGGCCACCGGCACCCCCGCAGAGGTCTTCACCGAGCACGACCTGACCGATACCTACGGGATCCGGATCGAGGTCGTCGTCGACCCGCTCAGTGGTCTGGTCACCACCCGCCCGGTGGGCCGCCACCTCACCCGCGTCCCGGTCTGATCCCGGACCGACCCGAACAACCCATCCCGAGAAAGAACATCATGTCCCGTACCCGTGTCACGGCCCTGGTCGCCGCCGCCACCGTTCTGGTGCTGGCCGCCTGCGGCACCACCGAGAACACCTCTGATCCCGCCTCCACCCCCTCCGCCGCCGGCGGGCCGGTCACCCTGACCGACAGCCGGGGCAAGGAGATCACGCTCGACCAGCCCGCCACCAAGGTCGTCGGCCTGGAGTGGGGCGAGGTCGAGATGCTCGTCGGCCTCGGTGTCATGCCGGTCGGTGTCGCCGACCCCAAGGGCTACGCCACCTGGGTGACCGCCGCCAAGCTCGACGCGGACGTCAAGGACGTCGGCACCCGGGGCGAGCCGAGCGTCGACTCCATCGTCGCGCTGGAGCCGGACCTCGTGGTGATGACGGACGACCGTGGCGCCGGCACGATCGCGCAGCTGGAGAAGTACGTCCCGGTCGTCGTCACCAAGGGCAGCGACGCCAAGGACAACATCGGCCGGATGCGCGCCGACCTGAACATGATCGCCGTTGCGGTCGGCAAGACCGCCGAGGCGGAGAAGCTGCTCGCCGACTTCGACACCGCGATCGCCGACGGCAAGAAGAAGATCGCCGACGCCGGTGCCGCCGGCAAGCCGTTCGCCATCGCGGACGGCTGGAAGGAAGGCAGCACGGTCAGCATCCGGATGTTCGGTCAGGGCGCGCTCGTCTCCCAGATCGGCATCCAGCTCGGCCTCACCAACGCCTGGCAGGGCGAGGTCGACGAGGCGTGGGGCCTGGGCCAGACCGACGTCGAGGGCATGACCGTGCTCAAGAGCCCGGACCTGCACTTCTTCTACAACGCCTCGGACGGCGTCGACGTCTTCGCCGACGGCCTCGCCGACAACGCCATCTGGAAGTCGCTGCCCTTCGTCCAGCAGGGCAACCTGCACCGGATGCCGGACGGCATCTGGACGTTCGGCGGGCCGCTCTCCGGCAAGCAGTACATCGACCAGTTCGTCAACACCTACGCGGTGTGACCACCCTGTCCGCACCCCCGCGTTCGGAGCCGGCCCTCGGGCCGGCTCCGGCCGGGCGCGTCTCGGCCCCCCGCGTCGTAGGGGCCTTCGTCGCCGCCATCGCGCTGCTGCTGGTGGTCGCCGGTGTCCACCTCACCCAGGGCACCTCCGCCGTCGGCGCGCTCGACCTGCTGCGGCTGCTCACCGGCGGCGACGACGAGACGGCCCGGGTGCTCGTCGCCTCCCGGGTGCCCCGACTGCTCGCCGGGCTGGCCATCGGTGTCGCCCTCGGCTTCGCCGGTGCGGCCCTCCAGTCGATCGCCCGCAACCCGCTGGCCTCGCCGGACACCCTCGCCGTCAACGCGGGCGCCCACCTGGCCATCGTCTCGGTCTCCGCGTTCGGCATCGCGCTGCCCGCGCTGCCCGCCGGTGGCCTCGCCTTCTGCGGCGGGCTCGCCGCCGCCGGCCTGGTGATGGCGATGTCCTCCGGCGGGCAGGCCGGCACCACCCGGCTCATCCTCGCCGGTTCGGCCACCGCCATGGCGCTCAGCTCGGTGACCATGCTGCTGCTCCTGCTCTTCGAGCAGGCCACCATCGGCCTGTTCGCCTGGGGCAACGGCTCGCTGGTGCAGAGCGACCTGAACGCGCTCACCCAACTCGCCCCGGTGCTCGGCATCGCCGTCGTGGCCCTGATGCTGCTCGGGCACCGCCTCGACATCCTCGCCCTCGGCGACGACACCGCCACCGTGCTCGGCCTGGACGTACGCCGTACCCGGCTGATCGTCACGGTGCTGGCCGTCCTGCTCGCCGCCTCGGCGGTGACCCTCACCGGGCCGGTCGGCTTCGTGGGCCTGTGCGCGCCGGTGATCGTCCGGCTGCTCGGCTCGGTGGTGCCCGGGGTGCACCGGCACCGGGTGCTGCTGCCGCTCTCCGGCATCGCCGGAGTGATCATCGTGCTCGGCTCCGACGTGCTGCTGCGGGCCGTCATGGGTGGCCAGGCCGGGGTGGACATCCCCACCGGCGTGGTGACCACACTGCTCGGCGCGGCCGTGCTGATCTGGCTGGCCCGGCGGCACCGCGACGCCGGACCGACCCGCCGCCCGCCGGGCGGGCACGCGGCCGTACGCTCCGCCGGCTTCCACCGCACCGTGGTCGTCGTGGCGGCCACCGTCACCGCTGCGGCGGTGCTGCTCGGCATGCTCGCCGGGGACACCTGGGTGCTCGTCGGCGACATCGTCAACTGGTTCAACGGCACCACCGGGCCGGGGTACACGTTCGTGCTGGACCAGCGCTGGCCCCGGGTCGCCGCGGCGATGCTGGCGGGTGCGGCGCTGGCCGTGGCCGGCACCACCGTGCAGGCGGTCTGCCGCAACCCGTTGGCCGAGCCCGGCATCCTCGGCATCACCGCCGGAGCCGGCCTGGGCGCGGTCTCACTGCTCACCTTCGTGCCGCTGGCCGGGGTGTGGGCCGTCTCCGGGGTGGCCGGGCTGGGCGCGATGCTCGCCTTCGCCCTGGTCTACGGCGCGGCGTGGCGCGGCGGGCTCAGCTCCGACCGGCTGGTCCTGATCGGATTCGGGGCCTGGCAGGGCGGCATGGCGCTGATCACCTTCATGATCGTGGCCTTCGACCCGTGGAACACCGGCAAGGCGCTCACCTGGCTCTCCGGCTCCACCTACGGGCGTACCGCCACGCAGGTGCTGCCGGTGGTGATCGCGCTGCTGGTGCTCACCCCGGCGGTGGTCGCCGCCCGCCGCGAGCTGGACCTGATGACGCTGGACGACGACACTCCCCGGGTGCTCGGCGTCCGGCTGGAACGCACCCGGCTGATCGCGCTCGGCGCGGCGGCGCTGCTCACCTCGACCGCCGTCTCGGCCGTCGGTGTGATCGGCTTCGTCGGCCTGGTCGCCCCGCACGCGGCCCGCGCG
>NZ_SISL01000411.1:0-5205 GCF_004307965.1 Verrucosispora sp. SN26_14.1
AGATGTGTATAAGAGCCGCGCCTCCGGGCTGCCCGGCCGGGCCCACTCCGGGGCGGTCTCGGCCAGCGCCGGATCCTCCTCCCAGCAGCCGTCGCGCTGTTGGGAGGCGGCGAGCCAGTCGAGTGCGCGACGCGCGGCCGGGCGACCCAGCGCCCCGAGGTCGTCCAGTTCGGCGAGACGGAAGCAGGTCGCGTCGACCGAGGCGACCGGGTCGCCCCAGGAGGCGGGCCAGCCGCCGCCCGAGGTCTGGCCGACCTCGGCACTGTCCAGCGTCTCCGGTTGCGGCGGCGTGCCGGTGCGCAGCCAGGAGAGACGGGCACGTTCGACCGTGTCCCCGTGAGCCACCACGAATCCGATCGCGGCGTCGATATCGACCACGGCGGTCACGCTACCGGCGGGAACATGATCCCGCCTCGGTACAACGGGCAGGTGGGACCGGCCGTCGGCCGGGTGGCGCGCGGGCCGTCGGCCGGATGTTAGGAGGGGTCCCCTGCTATACCTGAGGCGTTAGCAGGGGACCCCTCCTTACATCAGTACGCGGGCAGGGAGGGATCGATCTGCTTGATCCAGGAGAGCACGCCGCCCTGGACGTGCACAGCGTCCCGGAAGCCGGCCGCCTTGAGCGCGGCGAGCGCCTCGGCGGAGCGGACACCGGACTTGCAGTGCAGCACGATCTGCCGGTCCTGCGGGAGCTTGGCGAGCGCCTCGCCGGAGAGGATCTCCCCCTTGGGGATCAGCGTCGCGCCGGGGATGCGGACGATCTCGTACTCGGCCGGCTCCCGCACGTCGACCAGGAAGATGTCCTTGCCGGCGTCCTGCCACTCCTTGAGCTCGGCGGCGGTGATGGTCGCGTCGACGACCGCCTCCTGGGCCTCCTCGGAGACCGCGCCGCAGAAGTCCTCGTAGTCCTCCATCAGGTCGGTCAGGGTGGCGTTCTCGCCGCAGAGCACGCAGTTCGGGTCCTTGCGAACCTTGATCTTGCGGTAGCTCATCTCCAGGGCGTCGTAGACCATCAGCCGGCCGACCAGCGGCTCACCGATGCCGGCGAGCAGCTTGATCGCCTCGTTGACCTGGATCGAGCCGATCGAGGCGCAGAGCACACCGAGCACGCCGCCCTCGGCGCAGGAGGGGACCATGCCGGGCGGCGGGGGCTCCGGGTAGAGGCAGCGGTAGCAGGGGCCGTGCTCGGCCCAGAACACCGACGCCTGGCCGTCGAACCGGTAGATCGACCCCCAGACGTACGGCTTGCCGAGCAGCACCGCCGCGTCGTTGACCATGTACCGGGTGGCGAAGTTGTCCGTCCCGTCCACGATCAGGTCGTACTGGGAGAAGATGTCCCGGACGTTGTCCCGGTCCAGCGCGGTGTTGTGGATCTCGACGTTGACCAGCGGGTTGATCTCGCGGATGCTCGCCGCGGCGGACTCGGCCTTGGATCGGCCGATGTCGGAGACCCCGTGGATGATCTGCCGCTGCAGGTTGGACTCGTCGACGGTGTCGAAGTCGATGATGCCGAGCGTGCCAACACCGGCGGCAGCCAGGTACATCAGCGCGGGCGAGCCGAGACCACCGGCGCCCACACAGAGCACCCGGGCGTTCTTCAGCCGCTTCTGCCCGGTGACTCCCACGTCGGGGATGATCAGGTGACGGGAGTAGCGGCGGATCTCGTCTACGGTCAGCTCGGCGGCAGGCTCGACGAGCGGGGGCAACGACACGGTGGACTCCCCGGGATCGATGTGGCGGTCAACCGAGCCATTGTTGCTCGCCGGCCCACCCGCCGACCATGAGCAGCGACACGTCGCCCGGCATGCGGGAGCGGGAATATCCCGGATCGGGTGACGGCCGGGGTCAGGTGGCCGGGTCGCCGACGTACCGCAGGCCGTCCAGGTACGGCCAGGCGTACGCCAGGCAGCCGTCCAGGCCGTACGTCTGCTGCTGCATCACCGGCGCCGGTCGGCCCGCGCCGGGGCACGTCTGGTGCCCCTCCCCGAACTCGTGGCCCACCTCGTGGTTGATCACGTAGGCCCGGTACACCGCCAGCGGCGCACCGTAGCCGGGTACCGCCTCCGCCCAGCGCGCCAGGTTGATGATCACCTTCCCGGGCAGCCGGCACGAGGTGTAGCCCTCGGTGCTCAGACCGCCGGTCGCGCACATCGCCTCGGAGGTGGCCGGCGTGGCCAGATAGAGAGTGAAGTCGGCGTACTCCGGGTCGTCGATCCGGCGGACCCGCAGGTCCCCCGAGCCGATCCAGCTCCGCGGATCACCGAGCACCGCGTCGACCTCGGCGGCGAAGGCGTCCGGGTCCTGCCCGGTGCCCTGCTCGACGGCCACCCGGTAGTGCACGACCCGGCCGTCCAGGCCGCGCACCGGGGACGCACCGCCGGCCACCGCGAAGCTGCCCGCGCCGACCATCGGGTACGCCGGTCCCGATGGCGCGGTCGCCGTGTCGTCGTACGCCCGACCGGCCGGTGCCGCGCCGGTCGATCGTTCCTCTGCCGGTGCGATGCGCAGCACGAGGGTGACCGTCAGCACCAGCGCCACCGAGAGGGTCACGACCAGCCGGCGTCGACGCCGACGGACCGCCGGACGCTGCCCCGGCGGCGGATCCTCCGGCCGGGACTCCGGCGGATCGTCCGGCAGCCCGGGGCTGCCGTTGAGGGGCGAGGACGGCATATGCCCATCGTCGCACTCTAATCGGGCATATCAGAGCATTACCGCACGGTCAGTCCGCCCCTACAGCGGCGGGCCGGCGTACCGCTTCCCGTCCAGGTACGGCCACGGGTTGGCCACGCACCCCTTGAGGAAGATGGTCTGCTGCATCATCACCGGGGCCGGCTCACCCCGCCCCGGACAGCGCTCGTGCCGGTGGCCCAGCTCGTGCCCGACCTCGTGGTTGACCACGTACGTGCGGTAGACCGACAGCGGCACCTCGGCCTCGACGTAGTGCGGCACCGACTGCCGCCACCGGTCCAGGTTGATGATCACTTTCCCGGGGGCCCGGCACGAGGTGTACGGGCGGCCACCGATCCGGATGTCGACCCCACCGGCCGCACACATCCGTCCCGCCGTGGTGGCGGTGGCCAGATAGACGGTGAAGTCGTACCGGGACGCGGTCTCCACCTGCCGCAACCGCAGCTTCCCGCTGTCCACCCAGCTTCCCGGCCCGGCCAGCGCCGTGTGGACCGCCAGGGCGAACTCGCCCGTGTCCACGCCCGCGCCGGACTCGACCGCCACCCGGTACCGCCGCACGTCGCCGGCCGTACCCAGCACCGGACCGGTCCGCTCGTCGTAGTCGAAGCGACCCGGCCCGGACGACGGGACCGGCCCGGACTCCCGCAGCACCGGCTCGGGCGACGGGACCACCGCCGACGGCGACGGTGACACGGGCGACGGCGAGACCGAGGGCGGCACCGGCGGTGGGGACGCCACCGCCGGTGCCTCGTCGGCGGAACCGACCGGGGTCCGGGTCACACCGGTCACCAGCGCCGCCCCCGCCCCGAGCGCCACCACCAGCACGGCCAGCCGGCGCACCACGGCACGCCGCGACATGGTGGCCGTGGCCGGTCCCGGTGACCGGGTGTGCCGACCGACGGAGCCAGACCGCCCACGACCACCAGGACTACGCATTCGGGTCATCCTGCCAGGTCAGCTCTCCCGGGCGCACTCCGCCGACTCGGTCAGAAGCCCGACCACGGCTCGCGCCACCAGGCGCGGCACCTCCAACTGCGCGACGTGCCCGACGCCGTCGAGCATCAGCAGCCGACTGTCCGGGATGACCCGAGCGGTCTGCGGTGCCACGCGGACGTCGACCAGGCGGTCCTGCCGACCGCCCACCACCAGCGTGCGGGCCCGCACCGCCCCGGCCATCCGCCACAGCGACCCCGACCCCGGCAGGTACGACCGTAGGAAGCTGGAGACGATCCCCCGGAACGTCCGGACGTACGCGGCGGCGTAGTGGCTTTCCTCGTACCGCACCCGGATCTCCTCCACCGCCTCCTGCCGGCGCTGTTCGGAGATCCGGCTGATGTCGGCCACGCACGCCTCCATCGACTGCTGCGCCATCACCTCCGGCGCGAGTTGGGCCAGCCGCCAGGCGGCCAGTTGCTCGGCGCGGGGTATCGCCAACAGTGGCAGCATCCGGCCCTGCAACGACCGCCGGAAGTCGAGGAACGGCAGGGCCGGCGACACCAGGGTCAGCGTCCGCACCAGATCCGGCCGCAGCGCGGCCACGCGGACCGAGACCGCCCCGCCCAGCGAGTTGCCGAACAGGTGCACCGGGCCCCGGTCGGAGTGCTCGATCCAGCGGATCACCCGGTCCGCGAAGGACGGCAGCGTGTAACGCAGGCCCGGCTCACTGCGCCCGAACCCCGGCAGGTCGATCGCCTGACCGTCGAGGCGGTCGGCGAGCAGGCCGGCCAGGTCCGTCCAGTTCTGCGAGGACCCGCCCAGGCCGTGCACGTACAGCGCCGGCTCCGCGTCCGGGCCGGTGGCCGGCGTCTCCCGGACATAGGTCACCGTGCCGTCCAGGCGTACCTGCCGGCCCGGCCAGGGCGGCGGCATCGAGGGGGCGGGCAACAACCGATCGGGCCAGAGGGTGGCAGGCTTCACCACTCCAGTCTGCCCCGAACGGGTCAGGCCAGCAGAGCCTCCAGCCGCCGGTTGACCGCGGCCAGGCTGGCGCGGACCACCGCCTGCCGGGGGTCGCCGGCCACCAGCGCCGACCCGGCCAACTGCTCGACCCATCCGTCGCAGACCAACAGCACCACGACGGTGGCCACCTCGCAGTTGCCGAACGGCACCACGGCGGCGTGCTCCACGAAACAGCGTCCCCGCTCGGCGGTGGGGTCGGCGCCGCGCAGCAGCTCGTCGATGGCGGCCGCGGCGGCCACCGCGCAGAGCCGCAGCACGTACCCGTCGACGGCCGGGCCGGTGGCGTACCCGGCGGCACTCTGGTCCCCGGCGAGCAGGCGCACCTCGACGGTCGCGTCGAGACCGAACGTGCTGACCTGGACGTGGTCGAGCACCACCCGGGGACCGGGCACCCCGCCGGTGTCCAACGGCCGGGACGGCGCGGACTCGGTCGTGGTGAGCTGCCCACCCGAGTAGGAGGAGCCGAGTGTCGCCGGGCTGCCGGTCGGGCCGGGTTCCTCGACGACGGCCCGTCCCCGGGGCGGGGCGGGCGTCGGGCGCTGTCTCTTTTAAACATCT
>NZ_SISL01000412.1:0-5272 GCF_004307965.1 Verrucosispora sp. SN26_14.1
CCTCGGCGGACACCTCGTCGGGCCGCAACCGCAGCCCCGCACTGGCGGCCACCACGGCGTCGGCGTTGGCGAACTGGTCGGCGCCCTGCGGGAGGATCAGTTGCGGCAGACCGGCGGTGAGGGCACCGAGCGTGGTGCCGCTGCCGCCGTGGTGCACCACCAGGTCCGCCCGGGGCAGCACCTCCGCCTGCGGCACCCACTCCCGCACGACCACGTCGGCCGGTACGACGCCGATCTCCTCCACCGGCACCCGCCCGGCGGCCACCACCACCCGGGCCCCCAGCCGAGCCAGCCCGGCGACGGCGGTCGTCACCAGGTCAGCGGTCCCGAAGGCGGTCCCGAAGGTCAGATAGACCAGCGGCACCGACCTGTCGTCGTCCCAGGTCGGCGTCGGTCCCGGTGCCGAGAACGGGACGGGCCGCAGGACGATCCGCTCGGCCGTCGCGGCGAACGTGGCGTCCTGCAACGACGGTGGGCAGATGTCCAGGTGCGGCCGCCCGGGTGCGTCCGCGATCGCGGTCGGCGACTCCAGGCCGATATACGGCGGGAACATCCGGCCGAAGCCGTGCCAGAGCCCGGGAACCCCGGCCCGCGCGGCGGCGACGGCCGCCCCGGGTACGCCCCAGCCGTGCACCACCAGATCCGGCGCCAACCGCTCCAGGTCCGGTGCCAGGTCTTCGGCGTACATCTCGTAGAACGTGTCGGCGGGACGGAACGGTCGTAGTCCGTTCGCGGCCAGCGGGGCGTGCACCGCCTCCCCGGCGGCGAAGTGCACCTCGTGCCCGGCCTCGCGGGCGGCGACGGCCAGCGGGATCATCGGGTAGGCGTGACCGATCGAGGCCAGGCTGGCGAAGATCAGACGCATCGAGGTCTCCTACTCGTCAGGCGCCGCGCGGGGCGTACATGATCACGGCCACGCCGAGCAGGCAGATCGCCGCGCCGGTGACGTCCCACCGATCCGGCCGGAACCCGTCGAAGATCATGCCCCACGCCAGCGAACCGGCGACGAAGACGCCACCGTAGGCGGCCAGGATGCGCCCGAAGTTCGGGTCCGGCTGGAAGGTGGCGACGAAGCCGTACGCCCCGAGGGCGAGCACCCCGGCGGCGACGAACCACAGCCCGCGATGCTCCCGCCAGCCCTGCCACACCAGCCAGGCCCCGCCGATCTCGGCGATGGCGGCGAGCACGAACAGCAGCACGGAACGCAGCACGGTCACGGGCCGCACCCTACCCGGATGTAAGCAGGGGACCCCTGCTATGCACCAGGCGTTAGTACGGGTCCCTTCCTTACATCCCGGCCTACCCGGCCGGATGGGCCATGGTGCCGGTGAGCGTGACGGTGCCCGGGAGACGGGAGTCCTGCCGCAGGAACTGCACCACCACCGGCTCCGAGGCGTGCACCACGCAGCCGTACGGGCGGTCCAGGCGGACGGCCTCCGGATCGATCAGGTCGTTGACGCGGACGTGCCGGATCCGTCGGGCACCGACGACGAAGCGGTACGGGCCGACCGGCTCGGCGTCCTCGTAGTAGAAGGTGAGCGTGAGCCGGGCGTCGGCGTCGGTGGTGTTGAGGACGCAGATCTTGTCGAAGCTGGTGAACTCCGGTTCGGGTCCGTTGCTGTCGAGCGGGATGTGTCCGCCCGGCACCACCCAGACGAGTCCACCGAGCTGTCCCATCACGCCTCCTCAAGCAGTCGGGCCAGGTCGGAGGTGAGGAACACCCCGTCCGGGTCGAGTCGACGCCGTGCCTCCCGGAAGTCGTCCCAGTGCGGGAAGAGGGGGCGCAGTTCCCGTGCGGTCAGCCAGTGCTTCTTGCCCCAGTGCGGTCGGCCACCGTACTGCCGGAAGATCGCCTCCATGTCGCGGAAGTACTCCTCGTACGGCAGCGAGGTGTTCTGCAGGCAGGCGATGGTGGTGGTGGGGCGGTCGTACGCGTTGCTGAGCCAGATGTCGTCGGCGGCGATGGTCCGCACCAGCACCCGCCACCCCACGACGCGCCGGTGCCGGTTCAGGATCCGCTTGCGGACCTCGGCGAAGCAGGACGTGAACGCCTCGGCCGGCAGCATGTACTCGATCTCCTCGAAGCGCAGGTCCCGGTCCTGTGGGATGGTCCGGTGGGTCGGGCCGATCTCCAGTTCGAGGGGTTCGGTCCACGGGGTCGACTCCAGCGCCTGGCGGGCCACCCACATCTGCCCCTCCGGCAGGTCGTCGGCGCGGTTCATGGTGCGGATCTGGGTCAGGTCGCTGCGCGGGTACCAGTAGAAGTCCATGTTGCGGTTGGTGTGCTGCAACTCGGCCAGGTGGTCCAGGGTCCAGTCGACCGGCGCGCACCAGGCCCGTCGGCGCAGTTCGTAGCGGGGCTGCGCGTGAATGGTGATCTTGGTGACCACGCCCAGGGCACCGAGCGACAGCCGCGCGGCGGGCAGCAGCTCGGCGTTGCTGGTCGGCGAGATGTCCAGCGTTTCGCCGGTGCCGGTCACCAACCGCACCCCGGTGACCTGAGTGGAGAGGTTGCCGAAGCGGACGCCGGTGCCGTGCGTACCGGTGGCGGTGGCGCCCGCGATCGACTGGTAGTCGACGTCGCCGAGGTTCTCCATCGCCAGACCGGCGTCGTAGAGGCTCTCACCGAGCGCCTTCAACCGGGTGCCGCCCCAGACCGTGAACTGGTCATCGTCCTGGTGGACGACCCCGGCGAGCCGGTCCAGGCTGACCAGCGTCCCGTTGGTGCGGACCAGTGGACTCGACGAGTGCCCCGAGCCGACCGGCCTCAGGTGGGTGCCGGACTCGCGGGCCCGCAACACCAGGTCGCGTACCTCGTCCTCGTCGGCCGGCTCGGCGTTGCCACCGGGGGTGAAGGAGAGGCTGCCGGACCAGTTCACGAACGGCTGGGGCATCACGACCTCTTCTCCGTGGCGAGCGGGGCGCTTACCCGGCCGCGAGCTGGGTATTCATGAACCAAACCCGTGTCGAACGAGCAATTCGGCAACCACGTCCTACCGGAGCTGCGATGACCTATCCCCCGATCGACTCGTACGCCTTTCTCTCCGACACCCACACCGCCGCGCTGGTCGCCGCCGACGGCGCGGTCGAGTGGTTCTGCGTGCCGCACTTCGCCGGTGACGCCGTCTTCGCCCGCCTGCTGGATCGTGAGGTCGGCGGCGCGCTCGACCTCACCGTGGCCGGATGCGCCGCCCCGACCCGGCGGTATCTGCCCGACACGCTGGTGCTGGAGAGCCGGTGGTCGACGCCCGACGGGGTGGCGGTCGTCAAGGACTTCCTCGCGGTGGCGCCGGGCGACGACGCCCAGCCGCTACGCGCGGACAAGGTGCTGGTGCGCCGGGTGACGGTGGAGGAGGGCACGGTCCGGCTGGACGTGCGGATCCGGCCCCGGCCCGACCACGGCGCCCGCGACACCACGTGGGAACAGGTCGACGGACGCTGGCGGGCCGCCGACACCCCGCTCTGGGTCGACACCGACCTGCCGGCCGAGAGCGCCGACGGGGTGCTGCGGATCGAAGCGGAACTCTCCGCCGGCCAGGAGGCGGCCGTGCTGGTCGGCTACGACGAGGACGCCACCCGGGACGTCGACGCCGACGAGATGCTGGCGCGTACCTGCCGGACCTGGCAGGAGTGGTCCACCCGCAGCGACTACGCCGGCTTCGGCGCGGACGAGGTCCGGCACAGCGCGCTGGTGCTGCGCGGGCTCGCGTTCGACGAGACCGGCGCGTTGATCGCCGCGCCGACCACCAGCCTCCCCGAGCACATCGGCGGGGTCCGCAACTGGGACTACCGGTACGCCTGGCACCGGGACTCGGCGCTGCTGCTGCTCGCGTTGTTCCGCCTCGGGCACGCCGAGGAAGGTCGACGCTACCTGCACTTCCTGATCTCCGTCTGCTCCGGTGACCTGCTCACGCCGCTGATCGGCATCCACGGCCACATCGACGAGGAACGCGAGCTGGAACACCTGGAGGGGTACGCCGGCTCCCGGCCGGTCCGGGTCGGCAACGAGGCCGTCGAGCAGGTGCAGTTCGACACGTACGGGCACATCCTGGATGCCGCGCTGGTGTACCACGAGCTGACCGGCGAGCTGACCCAGGAGCAGTGGGAGTTGCTCCGCAAGCACGTCGAGGTGATGGCCGACCGGTGGAGCGAGCCGGACCACGGCATCTGGGAGATCCGTGGACCGCGCCAGCACTACGTCAACGCCAAGGTGATGACCTGGGTCTGCCTGGACCGGGGCATCCGGCTGGCCGAACTGCTCGACGACCGGACGGCGGACGTCGCACACTGGCGTACGGCTCGCGACGCGGTCCACGCCGAGGTGCTGGAACGCGGCTACGACCCAGAGGTCGGCAGCTTCGTGATGGCGTACGGCTCCACCGAGCTGGACGCCTCCCTCCTGCGCATCCCGCTGGTCGGTTTCCTGCCCGGCGACGATCCCCGGATGCAGTCCACCATCGACCGGATCCGGCAGGAGTTGGAGATCGGCCCGGCCCTGGTGCGCCGCTACCGGGCCGACGACGGGCTGCCCGGCGAGGAGGGCGCGTTCCTGCTCTGCTCGTTCGAGCTGGTCTCGGCGCTGGTGCTGGCCGGTCGACGGGACGAGGCCCGCAAGGCGTTCGACCAGCTCCTCAGCTACGCGGGCCCGCTCGGTCTGTACGCCGAACAACTCGACCCCGACGGCACCGCGCTGGGCAACTATCCGCAGGCGTTCACGCACCTGGCCCTGATCGAGGCGGCGATCAACCTCGACGAGGCCGGCGACCGGGACGCCCTGCACGCCTGGGCCGCCCGGGGCGGCTCCTGACCCCGACCCCGGTGCAAGGAAGGGTCCCCTGCTAACGCCTCGTGCATAGCAGGGGACCCTTCCTAACCGCCAAAGCCGAAACGAAGCCCAAGCCGGAAGCGAGCCGGAACCGGAACCGGAGCCGCGCCGGAACCGACGGCCTCCTGACCCCCCGCCGCGTGTCGGAGTCCTGACCTCGGCTCTTTCGGGTTCGGCGGGAACCATGCCGGGCCCGGGAGCGACTACGGATACATGGGGTGTGAGCAGTGGCGGGAGATTCTCTCGGCGCAGTTGGACGGCGAGGCGACGGCAGATGAGCAGCGCGGTGTTGATCTGCACCTGAGCAGGTGTGCCGGCTGCCGCCGGTGGTTGAACACGGCGGCGACGGTGACTCGGCGGGCGCGTACCCAGGTGGTGTCCGCGCTGCCGGACCTGACCGCGACGATCCTCGCCGCCGCACCGCCGCCGCGCCCGGGTTGGCGCGTC
>NZ_SISL01000413.1:0-5244 GCF_004307965.1 Verrucosispora sp. SN26_14.1
CCGCCGCGCGTACCGTCGACGCGCTCGCCGCCCACGTCGCCGCCGGTGTCGACCTCGACCAGGTCGTCGCGGTGGCCCGCCGGGCACCCGCGCTGCCCGGCCCGGCCTGGGACCCGGTGGCCGAACTGTCCGGTCTCACCGTGGAGGGGACCGTCGCGGTCGCGTCCGGGCCGGCGTTCACCTTCCGGTACGCCGAGACCGACGAACTGCTCACCGCCGCCGGCCTCCGGCTGGCCCCGGTCGACCCGCTGCACGACCCGACGCTGCCCGAGCAGACCACCGGGTTGTACCTCGGCGGCGGCTTCCCCGAGGTGTACGCCGCCGGACTGACCGAGAACGCACCCCTGCGTCGGGAGGTGGCCGACGCCGCGGCGCGCGGCGTCCCGACGGTCGCCGAGTGCGCCGGCCTGCTCTACCTGGCCCGCGACCTCGACGGCGCGCCGATGACCGGGGTCCTGCCGGTACGCGCCCGGATGACCGACCGGCTGACGCTGGGCTACCGGGACGCGCGGGCCACCACGGAGAGCGTGCTCGCCGACGCCGACCAGGCGGTCACCGGCCACGAGTTCCACCGGACCCGTGTCGACGCCGATCCCGACAGCACGCCCGCCTGGCGGTTCCGGCCCCGCCCGTCCGCCGCGCACGGCACCGCCGCGCCGGTGCCCGACGGTGTCGTGGCCGGCACCGTGCACGCCTCCTACCTGCACGTGCACTGGGCCGGATACCCGAGCCTGGCGGCCCGCTTCGCCACCGCCGTCCACCGGCACACCACCGGAGCGGCACCCCGTACCCCCGCTGCCGTCGCGGATCCGGAACCCGGTGGTTCCGGCGCCGTCCCGGCTGTCGCAAGCCCGGCGGCCGGGGTGATCCCGGCCCCGCGCGTGTCCGGGTCGACCGGTCCCACCCCGGCCGATGCGCCCGCCGTCGGCCGGGTCACGCTGGTCGGAGGCGGCCCCGGCGACCCGGGTCTGCTCACCCGCCGGGCGCTGGACCGTCTCGCAGAGGCCGACGTGGTGGTGGCCGACCGGCTCGTGCCGCACGCGGTGCTGCGCGACCTGCGGCCCGGCGTCCGGGTCGTCGACGTGTCGAAGGTGCCACGCGGCGCGTTCGTCCCCCAGGAGCAGATCAACCAGATCCTGGTCACCGAGGCCCAGGCCGGACACCGGGTGGTGCGGCTCAAGGGCGGTGACCCGTTCGTCTTCGGCCGGGGCATGGAGGAGGTGCTGGCCTGCCGGGCCGCCGGGGTGCCGGTGGAGGTGGTACCCGGGGTGTCCAGCGCGGTGGCCGTGCCCGAGCTTGCCGGTGTGCCGGTGACCCATCGCGGTCTGACACAGGGCTTCACCGTGCTCGCCGCCCACCTGCCGCCCGACGACCCGGGCAGCACCGTCGACTGGGCCGGGGTGGCCCGCTCCGGCACCACGATCGTGCTGCTGATGGCGGTGCAGACGCTGCCCGAGGTGACCGACGCGCTGCTGCGGCACGGCATGGACCCGGCCACGGCGGCGGTCAGCGTGGAGAACGGCGGCACCGACCGGCAACGCGTCCTGCGCGGAAGCCTCGCCGACATCGCCGACGTCGCCGCCGCCGGGCACCTGTGCGCACCCGCCGTCACCGTGATCGGCGCGGTCGCCGCGTTCGCTGACGTCACCCAGCTCGCCGACGTCTGAGCCCCGTCCCGGGCACGTCGCCTGAGCCCGTCCCGGGGAACCGACGGCTCCCCGGGACGGGCACCGCTCAGCCGGACTCCTCCAGGTCGCCCTCCACCTCCAGGTACGCCTGCCGTAGCGCGTCCATCAGGGCGGGATCGGGCTTGGCCCAGAGCCCACGGTCGGCGGCCTCGGTGAGCCGCTCGACGATCCCGCGCAGCGCCCACGGGTTCGACCGGCGCAGGAACTGCTGGTTCTCCGGGTCCAGGACGTAGCTCTCCGCGAGCTGCTCGTACATCCAGTCGGTGACCACGCCGGCCGTCGCGTCGTACCCGAACAGGTAGTCGACCGTGGCGGTCATCTCGAACGCGCCCTTGTAGCCGTGCCGGCGCATCGCGGCGATCCACCGTGGATTGACCACCCGGGCGCGGAACACCCGTGCGGTCTCCTCGGTCAACGACCGGGTCCGGGTGGCGTCCGGGGTGGTGCTGTCCCCGATGTACGCCCGGGGCGCCTGCCCGGTCAACGCCCGCACCGTGGCGATCATCCCGCCGTGGTACTGGAAGTAGTCGTCGGAGTCGGCGATGTCGTGCTCACGCGTGTCGGTGTTCTTCGCCGCCACCGCGATCCGCCGGTACGCCGACTCCATGTCCTCCCGGGCGGGCCGCCCGTCCAGGTCACGGCCGTACGCGAACCCACCCCACACGGTGTAGACCTCGGCCAGGTCGGCGTCGTCGCGCCAGTTCCCGCTCTCGATCAGCGGCAACAGCCCGGCACCGTACGCACCGGGCTTGGAGCCGAAGATGCGGGTGGTGGCACGCCGGTCGTCGCCGTGCCGGGCGCTGTCGGCACGGGCGTGCGCGGCGAGGTAGTTCTCCTCGTCCGGCTCGTCCAGCGCCGCCACCTCCCGGATCGCGTCGTCCAGCAGGAGCACCACGTGCGGGAAGGCGTCCCGGAAGAAGCCGCTGATGCGCAACGTGACGTCGATGCGGGGGCGGCCCAGGTCGGCCAGCGGGACGATCTCGACGCCGGTGACCCGCCGGGACGCCGGATCCCAGACCGGTTGCGCCCCGATCAGCGCCAACACCTCGGCGATGTCGTCGCCGGAGGTCCGCATCGCCGAGGTGCCCCACGCCGACAGACCGACCGAGCGTGGCCACTCGCCGGTGTCCCGGCGGTAACGCTCTAGCAATGAGGTGGCCATCGCCTGCCCGGTCTCCCAGGCCAGTCGGCTGGGGATCGCCTTCGGGTCGACGGTGTAGAAGTTGCGGCCGGTCGGCAGCACGTTGACCAGGCCGCGCAGCGGCGACCCACTCGGTCCGGCCGGCACGTAACCCCCGTCGAGGGCGTGCAGCACGGCGTCGATTTCCCCGGTGGTGCCGGCCAGCCGTGGCGCGACCTCGGTCGCGGCGAACGTCAACACCCGGCCGACCTCCGCGCCGTGCGGGTGGTCGTCGCCGAGCACCTCGACGCGTACCCGGTCGACCGCCTCGGCGGACCAGTCGTGCCGTTCCATCTCCTCGGCCAGCCGTCGGGCCACCGCCTCGATCCGGTCCACCTCGGCGGTCTGCTCGGCGCCGCCCTCGTCGAGGCCGAGCGCGGCCCGCAGACCGGGCACCGCGTCGGCCTGACCGCCGAAGACCTGGCGGGCGCGCAGGATGGCCAGCATCAGGTTGACCCGCGCCTCGCCGGTCGGGGCGTGCCCGAGGACGTGCAGGCCGTCGCGGATCTGCGCGTCCTTGACCTCGCAGAGCCACCCGTCGACGTGCAGCAGGAAGTCGTCGAACTCGGCGTCGTGCGGACGCTGCTCCATGCCGAGGTCGTGGTCGAGGCGGGCGGCCTGGATCAGCGTCCAGATCTGCGCCCGTACGGCCGGCAGCTTGGCCGGGTCCATGGTGGCGATGTTGGCGTGCTCGTCGAGCAACTGCTCCAGCCGGGCGATGTCGCCGTAGCTCTCCGCGCGGGCCATCGGCGGCACCAGATGGTCCACGATGGTGGCGTGCGCCCGCCGCTTGGCCTGCGCGCCCTCACCCGGGTCGTTGACCAGGAACGGATAGATGAGCGGCAGCTCGCCGAGGACCGCGTCCGGGCCGCAGCTCGCGGAGAGACCGAGGTTCTTGCCGGGCAACCACTCCAGCGAGCCGTGCTTGCCCAGGTGCACCACGGCGTGCGCGCCGAACTCCTCGTCCAGCCACCGGTAGGCGGCCAGGTAGTGGTGCGTCGGCGGCAGGTCCGGATCGTGGTAGATGGCCACCGGGTTCTCGCCGAACCCGCGAGGCGGCTGGATCATCAGCAGCACGTTCCCGGCCCGCAACCCGGCCAGGACGATCTCGCCGTCCGGGTCGGCGGACCGGTCGACGAACAGGTCACCCGGGGCGGGACCCCAGTGCTCGGTCATCGCCTCCCGCAGGTCGTCGGGGAGCGCGTCGAACCAGCGGCGGTAGGTGGCGGCCGGGACGCGTACCGGGTTGCCGGCCAGCTTCTCCTCGGTGAGCCACTCCGGGTCCTGGCCGCCGGCCGCGATCAGCGCGTGGATCAGGCGGTCCCCGTCGGCGTCCTGGCCGTCGCCGCTGGGCAGCAGGCCGGGCAGCGCGTCCGGGCCGTCGACCGGACCGACGTCGTAACCCTGCCCGCGCAGCGTCCGCAGCAGGTGTACGGCGCTGGCCGGGGTGTCCAGACCGACCGCGTTGCCGACCCGGGAGTGCTTCGTCGGGTACGCCGACAGCACCACCGCGATCCGTCGTTCGGCCGGCGGCACGTGGCGCAGCCGTGCGTGCCGGACCGCGATGCCGGCGACCCGGCGGGCACGCTCCGGGTCGGCGACGTAGTGCGGCAGCCCGTCGGCGTCGGTCTCCTTGAACGAGAACGGCACGGTGATCAGCCGACCGTCGAACTCCGGCACCGCCACCTGGGTGGCCGCGTCCAGCGGGCTGAGTCCGTCGTCGCTCTCCGCCCAGGACGCCCGGTCCTGGGTCAGCGCCAGCGCCTGGAGGATCGGCACGTCCAGCTCGGCGAGCGCACCGACGTCCCACGCCTCGTCGGCGCCCCCGGCGGAGACCTCCGCCGGCCGGGTACCCCCGGCCGCCAGCACCGTGACCAGCAGCGCGTCGGCCCGACCGAGCGTGGCCAGCAGGTCCGGCTCGGGGGCGCGCAGGCTCGCGCAGAACACCGGCAGTGGCACGCCACCGGCCTGCTCGACGGCCGCGCAGAGCCCCTCCACGAAGGCGGTGTTGCCGCTGAGCTGGTGGGCCCGGTAATAGAGGATGCCCACGGTCGGCCCGGTCCCCGTCGGGGCCGGACGTGACATCACCCCCCAGGTGGGGTGTGCGACCGGCGGCGCGAAGCCGTGACCGGTCAGCAGCACCGTGTCACTGAGGAACGCGTGCAGCTCGCGGAGATTGTCCGGACCGCCCTGCGCCAGGTAGGCGTGCGCCTGGGCGGCGATGCCCCGGGTCACCGTGGAGCGGGCCAGGTCGACGCGTCGGTGAAGACCAGGTGCTCGTACACCTCGTCGGTGACCGCGTACGCGCCGTGCTCCTGGCACAGCTCGGCGATCAGCGACAACTCGGCCGGGGTGAAGACCTTGCCGGTCGGGTTG
>NZ_SISL01000414.1:0-5236 GCF_004307965.1 Verrucosispora sp. SN26_14.1
AGGCCGGTGTGCCCGGCGCGCTGGCCGCCGTGCGCGACGGCCGACACGACTGGCAGGGAGCCGCCGGCCAGGCGTTCCTGACCAAGCCACGACCGATGCAGCCGCAGATGCGTCACCGCATCGGCAGCATCACCAAGACGTTCGTCGCCACCACCGTGCTCCAGCTCGTCGACGAGGGCCGACTGGGTCTGGACGACCCGATCGGGCAGCGGCTGCCCGACGTCGTACCGGGCGAGACCGGCGCCCAGGTCACCGTCCGGATGCTGCTGAACCACACCAGCGGCATCGGCAACTACACCAACGCGATGATCGACTCGTACGCGGCGATCAACCGGATGCAGGTCACCACGTACGCTCCGGCCGAGCTGGTCGCCATGGGTCTGGCCATGCCGCCGACCAATGCCCCGGGCGCGGGATTCAGCTACTCGAACACCAACTACGTCCTGGCCGGAATGCTGATCGAAGCGGTCACCGGCAGCAGTACGGCGACCGAGGTGCAGCGGCGGATCCTCCGACCGCTGAAGCTGACCGGCACGTCCTTCCCGGGCACCGATCCGACGATCCGCGGTCCGCACGGTGGCGCCTACTTCGCCCCCTTCGGCGCTCGCGACGTGAGCGAGTTCAACATGAGCTGGGCCGGCGCGGCAGGTGAGATGATCTCCACCACGGCGGACCTGAACACCTTCTTCCGGGCGCTGCTCCGTGGTGATCTGCTCCGTCCGGCCACCCTCGACCAGATGCTCACCCGAGTGCCGATGGTGCCGGGAATGCCGGAGGCCGGTGGCTACGGTCTGGGCATCTATTCGCTCTCCACCCCGTGCGGCGAGGTCTGGGGTCACGACGGCGCGGTCATCGGTCACCTGACGTACTCACTGCACAGCCGGGACGGTGTGCGCCAGGCGTCCTCCGGGATCAACCTCAGCCACTACCAGATCGGGCTGCCCGACGCGCATCCGGTCGACATCGCCTGGCAGACGTTCGTGCTCACCGCGATCTGCCCGACCGGCGGCGTGAGCAGCCGTTCGGCGCAGGCGGTGCCGCAACTGCCCAGCGTGACCCGGATGCCGGGTACCGACGCGGTGGTGGCGGTGCCCTGACCCGTCCGGACATCGACGGTTCACGGGTGATCCGATGATCGCCCGTGATCCGGTTTGGTCCGTCGGCGATCGGGAAGATCTTCTGTATGTCTATCTGGAGCAGGTTCACCCAGCGGCGTAGGCGGAAGATCGAAGAGCAGCGCGACGCGGCCGTGGCCAGGGCCATGGCCCGTGGGGCGACCCCGGAGGAGTCGGCGGCCGCCGGAGACCGCGCGGCGCGCGGTGACACCGCCGCGACCGTGTTCCGCATCTCCAACATCTGATCCGCACCGTGCGGCCGGGACAGCACCGTCCCGGCCGCACGTCTGTGTCCTGGCTTGATCAGGCGGACGACTCGCGCGCGGGTAGCGTGCGCGACGTGCCGTAGGTGCTGCCGGCGCGGTCGCGTTCCAGCCAGCCGGCGTCGACCAGCATCCGCCGGGCACCGGCCACGTCGTCGGTGACGGCGGAGAGTCGCCGGTTGATCTCGTCCTCGTCGCACGGGCCGTCGAGGTCGAGGAAGCGGACGAGCATCTCGGCCAGTAGTTCCCACCGCCGCGACAGGGGCGGCGGAAGGCTGGTCAGTCGGCCGTGCGAGAAGACGCTCCGCAGCTCCGGATAGATCACGAGCAGACGGCTGATCGGCTGCTGACGGTCCAGGTCGGCGGCGGTCTCCCGCAGGGCGTCGAGCCGGGCCCGGTAGACGCCGGTGCCGGTGACCACGCCGATCGCGTGGAGCCGGGCGAGCGCCGCTCCGGCCTTCGGTACGGGGATGTCCAGCGCCTGGGCCAACTGGGTGGCCGTGAGCCCGTCGTCGCCCCGGCGGGCGAGTTCGGCCAACGCCTGGAGGCGCTCGGGAGTGGCGAGCGCGGTGAGGATCTCCGCGGCGTGCGCGGCTTCGGCGGACATCCGATCATTCTGCCAGCGCCCTCACCTCGACCCGGACGGCGCGGAACGGGAAGGCCACCGTGGCACCGGGCGCGTGCTCATCGGACGCCGCTCTCCACGGCCGCGACCGGGGGCAGCTCGGGCCGCGTCAGGTGTCGGGAGACCCGCAGATCGGCGCGGCGGACCTCGAGCACGTGCCGTTGGTCCAGTTGGTGCCAGGGCGGGGTGGGTTGGTCCCAGCCCGTCGAGGCGACCACCACGCGATCGGGTTCGACGAGGTAGTTGAGGGGGAAGAACCCGGGGCCACGACGCCGGCTGACAGCGGAGTCCGGATCGTGGTCCGCGTAGGCGAACAACGACTGTTCGGTCAGCAGCAGGCAGTTGAGGCCGCTGTACCGGGTGGCGTGACGCCGTACCTCGGCGGCGGCCGAACTGAGCGCGGTCACCGGGTCGGTGCGGCGCAGGAACTGCCTGACCAGGAGGAAGAACCGTTCGCTGTCGGTGGTACCGGCCACCGCTTCACGCATCTCCGGTTCGAGCAGATCGTCGACGGCGTCGGCCGGGGAGAAGTCACCGTTGTGGGCGAAGGCGACCGTCGCGGACCGGAACGGGTGGGTGTTGGCCAGGATGAGCGGTGACCCGGGATTGGCCAGCCTGATGTGCAGCAGGGCGGCATCGGTGGTGATCCGGCTCAGCGCGGAGGTGAATCCCTCGCTGGTACGGGCCGACGTCGGCTCCTTGTCGACGCGGAGTTCACCGTCGTGCCAGTGGGCCACGCCCCAGCCGTCACCGTGTTCGGCCGACAGTTCGGTGAATCCGGGCAGTTCGGTGGCGAGCAGCTCGGTCAGGCGACCGGCGGACGCGCCGACCACACCCAACAGACGGCACATGTGCATACTCCCGGGGGTCAGGGTGGGCGGTCAGCCACGCCGCTGCAGCACCGTGGCGAGCCACGACAGCAGCGCGTTGACCGCGACGAACATGAGGGTCATCACGAGGTAGGTCTGGATGAGGGCGTGGGTGTACTCGCCGAGTACCCGGCCCGCGTGGAGCAGTTCGAGGAAACTCACCACGTAGCCGAGCGTGCTCTCCTTGAGCAGGCGGATGAACTGCGTCACCAGCGCCGGGGCGACGCGCCGCAGGGCCTGCGGGAGCACCACCAGCCGCATGGTGGCCGATGGGCTCAAGCCCACGCAGAGCCCGGCCTCGGTCTGCCCCCTGTCGACGGAGAGGATGCCGGCGCGGAAGATCTCGGCGAGGGCGGCCACGTTCGAGACCACGATCGGTACGACCAGTTGCCAGAAGATCGGTAGCCGTAGCCCGAAGCGAGGCGCCAGGATCAGGAAGGCGAACAGCAACAGCAGGATCGGCACCGCGCGGAACAGTTCCACGTACGCCACCGCCGGCCACCGGATGACCCGTCGCCGGGACAGCCGGCCGAGCGCGACCAGGAATCCCAGCGGCGCGGCGATCACGGCGCTGACCCCGGCGGCCAGGAGGGTGGCCGCGAGGCCCCGGAGCAGGAAGGCCATCACGGGCCACTGCCCGAAGATCGTCCATTTGGCGGGGTCGAGCTGGCCGTGGGCGTGGAACTCGGTGATCGCAAGCCAGAACAGACCGACCAGGAGGACGGCGGTGCCGATGGTCGCCAGCCGGATCCATCGCCGGCCCCGGGGACCCGGCTGGTCGAACAGGGCCTGCTCGGACACGCTCATCGTCCGATCGCCACCTTCTTCTCCAGCAGCCCGGTGACGAAGCCGATGCTCAGGGTCAGGATGAGGTAGAGCGCCGTGCTGACCAGGAAGGTCGGGCCGGCGTCGGCGAACTCCAGGTTGATCAGGTCGGTCTCGCCGGTCAGCTCGGTGACACCGACCGCCGCGGCGAGGGAACTGCTCAGGGCGATGGCGATGAAGATGTTCCCCAGCGGCTGGACCATCGAGCGGAAGGCGCGCGGAAGGATGACGTGACGCAGACTGCGTGCCGTGGTCATGCCCAGGGCCCGGGCCGCTTCCGCCTCACCGAGCGGCACGGTCCGGATGCCGGACCGGATCGTCTCGGCGACCAGCGCGGCCCCGTACATCGCCATCGCGGTGGTGACCGTCCAGAACAGGTCGTACAGGATCCCGATCTCGGGCAGCCCGAACACGAACAGCACCAGCAGGACCAGCAGCGGCGTGTTGCGCATGAACTGCACGTAGATCGCGGCGCAGAGCCTCAGCAACGGCACCGGCACGATCCGCATGATCGCCAGCAGGGTGCCCAGGACCATCGCGCCCGCGAACGAGGCCGCCGTGAGCTCGACGGTGACCAGGAGGCCGGCTCCCAGCCGGCCGAGGTGGCTGAGCACGCCGTCGACCAGCGGGATCCCAGCCACCTCCGACACGTACGGCACGGGGACTACGCTCAGCTTCCGGCCACGGAGCCGAGGACCGGCGGGGTCGGCGGTTCGCCCTCGATCGCGGTGCCCAGGGTCAGTTTCCAGATCCGGTCCCACAGCCCGGCCTCGACGATCTTGGTCAGCCAGCCGTTGACGAACGTCTTGAACTCCGCGTCACCGGGAGGCAGACCGATCCCGTAGGGGTCCTCGGTGAACGGTTGGCCGACGACCTTGACCTCCGGGTCGCGTTGCGCGTTGCCGAGCAGGATGGCCTGGTCGAGCACGTACGCCTCCGCCCGGCCCTGGCGAAGCGCCTGGACGCACTGGTCGTTGGTCTCCAGCAGGAGCAGCTTCGCGTCCGGCACCACCTGCTTGAGGGTGTTGACCGCCGTGGAGTTGGCCTGGGTCACGACCGTCCGGCCGGCCAGGTCCGACGGCGTCGTGATGCCGGTCTCCGACTTCTTCACCAGGATCGAGGTGCCGGAGTTGAAGTACGGCCCGGCAAAGTTGATCTTCTCGGCCCGGGCCGGGGTGATGGTGTAGGTGGCCAGCACCGCGTCGACGGTGCCGTTCTGCAGCAGTAGTTCCCGGGTCTGCGCCGTCACCTGGACCAGTTCGACCGACGGCGTCCCGGTGATGTACTTGGCCAGGAGTTGAGCCAGGTAGGCGTCGAAGCCGGTCACCTTGCCGGTGGTCGGGTCCTTCAGCGAGAACAGGGCGGCGGTGGCGGTGCCCCCGACGCGCAGGGTGCCCGCCTGCTTGATGGTGGCCGCCCGGCCACCGGCCGACAGGTCGGCCGGGTCGGCGACGGGGGCGTCGGCCAGGATCTTCTCGATCGACTCGCCGCCCGCTCCCCCGTCGGCGGCGGCGGTGCCGGGCCTGTCTCTTATACACA
>NZ_SISL01000415.1:0-5175 GCF_004307965.1 Verrucosispora sp. SN26_14.1
AGATGGGGATAAGAGACAGGCGGTGCGCCACGTCCGGCAGGTGGCGCTGGATGACCGTCCCGCCGCGCTGGCCCGGATCGGTCGGGCGCTGGCCGGCAGCGGCGTCCGGCACGATCCGGAACGACTGGTCGCCGCGTTCGGCCGAGGCGGGCGCGTGACGCTCAACTTCCATCCCGACCGGCTGCTCGCCGACGGGCGCACGGTGGCCGAGGCGCTCGCCACCGAGGGCGTCTACCGCAGCCAGTTCGAGACGGGCATCTCCAACGGCGGGCTCAGCGCGTACCCGGGCGGCGACCGGGACCGCTGGGAACGGCGACTCTTCGGCGGCGCGTACCAGCGACGGGGTGTGCGCCCGGGGGACCGCCCGAAGTACGGCGGCCTGAACCTGCTGGACCACCCGGACGGCGCGTGCCCGCGCTTCGGCTCCTGCCACCTGCGGCTGCGCCCCGAGGTGCTGACCCGCACCACCTTCTGTGTCGGCGACAGCCACCTCGGCCCACGGGACGTCGGCACCGTCGACGTTGTCGAACCGGTGCTGGCGGCGCTGCTCGCCACGACCGCAGACACCGGCAGCACGCTGGGGCGGCCGGGCACGGACGTGTCGACCCTCGTCGAGGAGCTGCTGCGCCGACGCGCGCACGTCGACACCGTGCCCCGCACCGCCGGCCGGGCGCTGGACGACTACGTCGAGGCGCAGGTCCACGGGCCGGTCACGCTGGCCCGGGACGTGTGCGAACTGGTGGTCGACCCCTCGTTCCGTGGCACCGCCACCGGCGTCACCCTCGCGGTCGCCGCCGAGCGGTACGGTTTCCCGCTGCGCTGGCACGCTGGGTTCGCGCTGCCGGTGGACCAGGTCGACGCCGAGTTCCGTGGGCCGGTGATCCCGCCGTTGGCCGCCCGCGTGCACGCCGAGTTCGCCGGGTCGGGGGAGCCGGTGCACGCCGCGCTGATCGGACGGGCCGCCGCCTCGGTGGTCACCGACCCCGGCCGCTGGGCCGATCGCGGGTCCACGGCCGAGACGCTGCAACACCTCAAGCAGCTCTGGCACGTCCTGGTCCGCTTCGGCACCCCGTACGACGTCTGAGTCCTCCGTCCGCTCCGGCACCTGAGGTTCTGGCGCGATAGGTGACCTGGGCCACGGTGCGGGGCAAGTCGGGCATGCCTGGAATGACCGACACGTCGGGCGGGTTGTGTTCCCCATAGCGCCGGCACCCACACCCCGACCGGCGGCAGTTTCCCCCGAGAGCGGCTCACCCCGAGCGGCTCGTACGATCGAAAGGGCAACCATCGTGAAGCTGGACTTCACTCGATGGCTCCCGGCCATCGCGACGAAACCGAACCGGAAGACCACCCTCAGCGTGGTGGGCGTGACCGCCCTCACCGGGCTGGCCCTCGGCCCCACCGCCGTGGCCGCGCCGATCACCACCGGCCCGCACCAGGGCGCCGTGGCCGCCATCGACAAGGCCACCGGTCGCCACTCCACCGGCGCCACGGTCGAGTCCGGCCTGACCACCGGCGGCACCACGGACAAGCCCCGCCCCGGCAAGCCGAGCCGCGACGACCTGATCCCGCACGGTGTGCAGGGCGCCCAGTCGCGGGTACCCCTCGACAACGCGCAGCGCCAGAACGCCAAGACCATCATCGAGGTCGCCAAGGACACCGGCGTCGGCGAGCGAGGCGCGGTGATCGGCATCGCCACCGCACTGCAGGAGTCGAAGCTCTACAACCTCGGCCACCTGGGCGCGTACAACGACCACGACTCCCAGGGCCTGTTCCAGCAGCGCCCGTCGACCGGCTGGGGCAGCGTGGACCAGATCACCGACCCCGAGTACTCCTCGACGGTGTTCTTCGAGGCCCTCAAGAACGTCGGCGGCTGGCAGGACCTGCCGTTGACCACGGCCGCACAGACGGTGCAGGTCTCGGCGTACCCGTTCCACTACGCCCAGTGGGAGGAGCAGTCGGCGGACATCGTCACCCAGCTCTGGTGACCCGCTTCGCCACCACGGCCGGCCCCGATCCGGGGCCGGCCGTTCCCGTCCCCCCACCCGGTGTCGCCCTCCGCGCGGCCTGGTCGGCGAGCGGTGCCCCCTCCGCCGCACCGCGCAGATCGCGTTGATCGCGTTGATCGCGCAGATCGCGTTGATCAAGAGGTTTGCATCGCGATTCCTGTCGCGCTTGCACCAAAACTTCTTGATCAACGGAGTTGGCGCGCAAGGCGGGCGACGGCGGAGATGGGCTGGCGCGCTGTTTGCGCCGAATGTTCGGTTCGCTGGTGGCCCGTGGGTGGGTGCTGGGTGGAATCCGGGGTGGGGTCGGGGCGTTGTAGTCGGGTGGCTGACCGCGCAGGCTGGAGGGTGGCGGGCTGGAATGACCCCGCCTGGTCGGTGGTTATGCCTGGTTCCAGTGCCGGGTCAGGCTTCCGGGTGGCCGGGGAATGATGCGGGCTGGCGGGTGGTTGTGTATTGACCCGACGCCGTAAGACCTGGTCCGGTGATTCCCCTTCTCGGGCCCGTGTTGCCGTCGGATTTCCTCTTCTTCTAGCGCCTGACGGCGTTTGCGTCACTCTCGATCCCCCTGTGGGTGGCGTCTTCCCCCGAATGGAGCTTGTGATGAATTCGAAGCTGTTGCGTAAGAGTGTTCTTGGTGTTGCTGGTCTGGCGTTTGCTGGTGGTGTGTTCGCTGGTCCGATCGGGCAGGCTGACGCCGCCCCTGTCACGGCTGGTTCGTTGGTGGCGGTGCAGGCGGACAAGCCGGACTCCGGCAGGTTGGTGCCGCATGGTGTGCAGGGTGCCCAGTCGCGTATCGATTTGGACGATGAGCAGGTCGGCAACGCGAAGGCGATCATTGCGGCGACGAAGAAGGCTGGTATGGATGAGCGTGCCGCGGTGATCGCGATCGGTACGGCGTTTCAGGAGTCGAAGTTGGAGAACCTGGGTCATCTGGGTGACCGTAACGATCATGATTCGCAGGGCTTGTTCCAGCAGCGTCCGTCCAGTGGTTGGGGCACGGTGGAGCAGATCACCGACCCCGAGTACTCCACCCTCGCGTTTCTGAAGGGTTTGAAGCAGGTCGACGGCTGGCAGGACATGCCGTTGACGGTGGCGGCGCAGACGGTGCAGGTGTCGGCGTTCCCGGATCACTACGCCCAGTGGGAGCAGCAGGCCGCCGACCTGGTCGCCGAGCACTGGAACAGCTGACCCCACACCGATCAGACTTTCCTCGCACAAGGGGGAGCAAGAACGCCGCCGGCCGGTACCCATCACGGGTACCGGCCGGCAGCGTCGTCTCCGCGCCCCGGATCCCCGCACGACTTGCGGTGTACGGCGGGGTGGGATGTAAGCAGGGGTCCCTTCCTATACACCAGGCGATAGCAGGGGACCCCTGCTTACATCCGACCACGGCGGTGATGACGGGCGATGTCGACGAGGGCTACGAGCAGTGCCAGGGCGATGATGCCGGCGGACACGAGCAGGGACCGCTCGAATGCTCTCGACCAGGCGTTGTCCCCGCTGGCCACGACCGAGAAGAAGACCGCGCCGACGGCGGCGATCCCGGCCGCCGAGCCGATGCGCTGACCGGTCTGGAGCATCCCCGCACCGCTGCCCGCCTGCGGCACCGGCACCTGCGCCAGGGTCAGCGTCTGGTTCGGGGCGATCACCAGGCCGCTGCCCAGCCCGGCCAGCAGCAGCGGTGCGGCGGTCACCCAGGGGACGGGCGCGTGCGGCGCCAGCTCGATGGCGAGCGCCACCAGGCCGAGGCCGACCACCACGGCGAGCAGCCCGACGGCGACCAGCGGCCGACCGTAGCGGTTGACGATCCGCCCGCCGACGGCCGAGGCGACGGCCGACCCGAGGGCGAACGGTGTGATCGCCAGTCCGGCGACCAGCGCACTGTAGCCGCGTCCGTTCTGCAGGTACAGCGTGAAGATGAAGAAGATCGCGGTGAATCCACCGAAGTAGATCAACGCGATCAGGGAACCCAGCGCGTACGACTGGCGGGTGAAGAGGCGGATGTCGAACAGGGGTGGACCCTGGCGTGCGTACCGCCGCTCCCAGAGCGCGAAGCCGACCAGGGTGACCAGGCCGGCGGGGAGCAGTAGCCACTTGGCCGGGCCGTGCCACTGTTCCCGCTGGACCAGCGGCAGCAGCACCAGGGTCACGCCGACACCGAGCAGCACCACGCCGATCGGGTCGGCGCGACGGCGTACCACCTGACCGATCGGGTGGCGGGGCAGCAGCCGCCAGCCGAGGATCACCGCGACGATGCCGACCGGCACGTTGACGAAGAAGACCCACCGCCAGCCGTGTTCGGGGCCACCGGCGGCGATCAGCAGGCCGCCGAGCAACGGGCCGACCGCGGTGGAGATGCCGATGGTGGCGCCGAGCAGCCCGAACGGCCGGGCCCGTTCCGGACCCTGGAACAGCTGCTGGATGAGGCCGGTCACCTGCGGGTTCACCAGACCGGCGGCGGCACCCTGGAGCAGTCGGGCGGCGACCAGCCAGCCGGGTGACTGGGCGAGTCCGGCGACGGCGCTGGTCACGGTGAACAGGGCGATGCCGAACACGAAGGCGTTGCGTCGGCCGTGCACGTCGCCGAACCGACCGGCCGGCACCAGCACCAGGCCGAAGGTCAACGCGTACCCGGAGAGCACCCACTGCAGGTCGCTCGGCCCGGCGTCCAGGGCCCGGTCCAGCGACGGGATGGCCACGTTGACGATGCTGATGTCGAGCAGCGTCATGAACGCCGCGACCAGCCCGACGCCCAGGGCCTGCCACCGTCGCCGGTCGTCGTACGTGTCGGTGCCGGTGGCGCTCATCGCCCCCCTGTCGCGCCCGGTGCGGGAGCCACGCCGTCAGGTGAGCTGCTGGGCGCAGAAGCGCGGGCCGAAGTCGAGCCCGGCCATCGGCGAGTCCTCCCGGTGGAGCAGGTTCTTCTCGGTGAGCAGGTGCAGCGTGGTCTGCAACTCCTCCTCGGTCAGGCCGCACTCCTGGGCGATCAGGTCGGGGTAGGGGACCTGTCCGCGTACCTCCAGGGCCGCCACCGCGTCGTACACCCGAGCCTCGACGTCCGACAGCTGGACCTCCTGCATGGTTTCCTCCTTGGGCTCCGACCGCCGGTCGCGGGCGGTCTGCCGGGCGCGCTTACCCGGCGCGGCGCCGAAGATGCGCCCCGGTC
>NZ_SISL01000416.1:0-5214 GCF_004307965.1 Verrucosispora sp. SN26_14.1
GTGGCAGGGCGAGGCGGTGGTGGCCGGGCGAGGCGGTGGGGCCGCCTCACGGGTCGCCCCGGCGAGATTGCCCGGGCTAGTCGATGGTCCGGTGGTCATGCGGGGGCCGGATCCGGGGCGGGTGGTCAAGGGTGGTCGGGTAGGCGGCCTTCGGCGCGGAGTCGGGCGAAGTGGACCTCGGGTGGCGGTTCCGGGTCGGGGTCGGAGGGACGGGGTCCTTCGGGACCGTCGGCGGAGAAACGCAGCAGCGTCTCGACGCGGGTGACCCGGAAACGGCGGCCGAGCACGGTCACCTCGCTGGCCCGGGTGGACTCGATCCGGTCGGCGGCCCGCCGGTACTCCGCCGCCTCCGCCTCGGTCGGATCGGCCAGCCGGGGTACGAGCCACCGGAACTCGAACGTGATCAGGTCACGGGCCTCCTGCGGCGTGGCGACCGCCCGGCTCGTCGGCTGCCATCCGGCCCCGACCTGTTCGGCCACCGCGAAGCGGGTCGGCAGCAGGACGCCGTCGGGGTACGCACGCACCGCGGCGACACTGTCGGCGTACACGTCGGCGGGCACCTGGGCACGCGGATAGCGGGCCGGCAGCAGCTCGACCTTGAGCACCGCCGCGCCGAGGCCGGTCGGTTCGGCCGGGTCGGCGACCAGGTCGGTGCCGCCGAGGAAACTGTCCGAGGTGTCGGCGTCGCGCGGGTCCGGGTCGGTGGGGCGGGGCGGCTCCGGCCCGTCCGGGCCGAAGCGGGCGAAGGTGTCCGCCCGGATCACCCGGTGCCGGCAGCCTCCGACGGTCACCTCGTCGACCTTCTGCCAGTCCAGGACCGTCCGCGCCGCGGTCAGCTCGGCCAGCAGGTCCGCGTCGGCGGTCTCGGCGATCCGGTCCCGGAGCCGGTGCGCGAGCGCGTCGCGGGCGGCCTGCGGGGTCTCCTCGACCAGTTCGTGTACCCGCCAGCGCCCGCCGCCGAGATCCACCGCGTAGCCGAACAGCGGGGCGCCGAGCCGCAGCGTCGGGTACGCGCCGGCCCGCTCGACCGCGTCGTGCTCGGTGACCAGCCCCACGGGGTCGTCCCGGTGCCGGATCCGGATCACCGCGTCCGGCGGCTGCTCACCGTGATGCATAGCTCCACATTGTGTAACGACAGTCGTCAGTGCGCCAGAGGCGACGGTGGATTCACCGCCCGGAGGACCGGCGGCGACGCACCTCGGCCGCCGCCGGGACGAGCAGCGCGAAGCCGAACAGCCCGGCCAGCCCCCACGGCTGGTGGTCGGTGGTCGCCTCCACCCGGCGTGCCGCCCCGGAGGTGACCAGCTCGCCGTGGATCCGGTAGTCACCGACGGCCGGGGCGGGCAGCGTCATCGGGACCCGGACGACGCGTTCCTCCCCGGCGGCGAGATCCGGCGTGTCCGGGGACGCGACGAAGCCGGTCGGCTCCGGTCCCCGACCGACGCTGAAGGAGAGCGTCACCGCGACCGGCACCGGCTCGTCGTTACGCAGCCGCAGCACCACGGTCCGCCGCGCGGACGCACCGAACAGGGCGGGCCAGCCGCCGTCGCGTTCGACGTGTGCCCCGACGACGACCGGGGGGCGGGTCGCCGCCGATCGGACGGTGCCGCCGGGTTGCCGGGTCGCGCCGGTCACGCGCAGCGGCGCGGTCGCCGAGAGCCGACCCTCCATCGTGCGTACGCGCACCTGGCAGGGACAGCCGTCAGCCGGCGCGGCGACGGTCAGCGGCGCGCCACCGGCACCGGAGCCGGACAGGTGGATCTGGGCCGAGGTGTCCACGGCACAGCGGGGCGGCGTACCCGCGTCACACAGCTCGATCACGACGGTGCCGGCGGGCCAACCGGTGAGCCGGACCAGCACCTGCTCCCCCGGTCTCGCCTCGGCCCGGTCCAACGTCACCCGAGGGTCCGGCCCCGGGGCGCCGGTCAGCGCTAGGCCGGCGAGCAGGGCGACTGCCCCGTACGCGAGCCACCTCATGCCGGCGACGTCCGGCGACGCCGGATCGCCCGAAACCGGCTGACCAGCAACGCGCCCAGGGCGGTGAGCAGCAGCGCCGTCCACACCCACGGCACGGCCCAGGTCACGGCGGTGCGGTGCACGGTGGGCAGCATCCGGTCCGGGGTGGCCGGGTCGACGGCCACGTCGGCGGCGAGCCGTCCGGCCGGCACCACACCGTTGATCTGTTCGGTGACGGTGATCGCCGCGCCGGGCAGCAACTCGGGCACCTCGACCGGCTCGGTGCGGGCCAGTCCGATGCCGAAGGGCGCGGTCAGGCGTACCTGGGTGGTGCCGGTCAGCCGGGTGTTGCCGGTGTTGCGCAGCCGGTAGCTGACCACCACCGGGCCGGTGCCGAACGGGTTGACCGGGTTGTCGTACCCGATCCGCATCGCCTCGACCTGAAGGCCGGGGCGCACCGGGCCGGCGACCCGCAGATAGATCCGGGCGGCGACGCGGCGGTCGAGCCTGACCTGCCCACCCGTCTCCGCCACCTGGGCGATCGAGGCGACCACCCCGCCGGCGTGGTCACCGGGGCTGGCGTTGGCCGGTACGCCGATCCGGAACGGCAGGATCACCTGCTCGCCCGCAGGCACCCGGTAGGTGCGTTCGGCGAACTGCGTCCAGGCGCCCACGTCCACCGCCGGACGGCTCGCCGGTTGCAACGCGAAGCCGCCGTCGTCGGTGGTGAAGGCGTCGGCGCCGTACACCGCGAAGGTCATCGCGGTCGTGCTCAGGTTGGTCAACGCCACCCGGTCCTCGATCACCTGACCGGGTTCGGCGTCGTGGACGAAGTAGCTGCGGCCGGTGGGGCCGGACGGTCCGGACGGCTGCACCGCCCAGGTGAACCCCGCGTCGCTCGGCGACGGTGACGGGGCGGGAGCCGGCGCGGCGAGGGCGACGGCGGGTCCACCCGCCAGCACGGTGACGAGCAGGACCACGGTCACGGCGACCAGGTGCGGGGAAGGGCACCTCGTCATCGATCTGCGCACAACAAGATGCCCTTCCACGCGTCAGGACAGGGTCAGGGTCAGGGTGGCGGTGTAGTCACCCGGACCGGTGGCGGCCGGGACCCCGAGGCCCAGGTCGGCACCGCACCGGAAGCTGCCGGCGCTGGCGCCGGCAGTCGAGCCGCACAGGGTACGGGCGCTGCCCAGACCCGTACCGTCACCCGGGTTGGCCCGTCCGCCCGGGGTGACCACCCCGGACGAGCCCACCAGCTTGTCGGCGAGCACGGACGCGTTCGGCGTCCAGCCGAGGTTGTCGGCGGCGATGGTGCCACCGAGCGCGCTGGTGAAGTCCTCCACCTGACCGACCACGTTCCAGCCGGCGTTGGTGCCGCGCAGGTCGCTGACGGTCACCGCGTTGAGCGCACCGTCGGCGACCCCGCCGGGGTGCACGGCCGACAGCGCCACGGCACTGCCGGACGAGGTCAGCGTCAGCGGACCGGACTGGAGCACCGTGGCGGTGATCTCCTGCTCGGCGCCGCTGGGCCCACCGGTGGCCCCCCGGAAGGTGACCGGGGTGAAGGTGTCCTGGCTGCGGTCGCTGGAGGCGTGTGCCGCGAACGTCAGCACGTAACACTGGGTCACCGTGCAGTCGACCGTGTCGCCGTTGCCGTCGGTGTAGCTCGGCACCAGGTCCAACGTGGTGGAGAAGGTGCCGTCGGCGGCGAGCTTCACCTGCGCCGCGGAGGACGAGGCGTTCTTGTGCACCCACTTCACCGGCTTGTACGGACGGGAGTTCGTCCAGTGGTTGTCGACCTTCGGGCCGAACGCCACATAGACGCCGACGCCGCCGTTGGCGTCCGGGTCGAACCCGGAGCCGGTGACGGTGACCGACGTCCCCTCGGGGTCGAGGGCGGCGGACGGGTCCACGGTCACCGACGGGGTGGCGGGGCCGCCGCCGCCCGTCCCGGTGGTGAAGGTGAACGACGTCGGGTCCAGGGCCGTGCCGGCGGTGAAGAAGCCGGCGAAGGCGGTGGCCCCGGTCTCGGTGAGCGTGGTGGCCAGGTTGTTCCAGCTCACCGAGTCACCCGAGACGGTCGGGCTGGCGCCGCCGGTGCCGAGGGTGGCGATGGCGGCCTGCTCGATCTGCACCGGCTCGAATCCGCCGCCGCTGACCTCGAGGTCAACATCGGCGAGCAGCGAACCACCGGCACCGTCCACCACCACGGTGGGGTTGGCCAGCGTGATCTTGAAGAAGTGCGAGGGGTACGAGAACACGACCGTGCCCCCGTAGTTGACGGTGGTCGCGCCGGTGGCGCTGTCGTACGTGCCGCCGGTGACCGGGAACGTGAAGGTGCCGTCCGCCTTGCGGGTGGCACCGTCGGCGACCCCGATCGGCGGATTGCCGTTACCGGTCGAGACGTACGCCCGGAACGAGCTCTTGAAGCCCCAGTCGAGGCTTCCCGCGGTGACGTCGGCGGGTGCGGCCGTCGCCGGGGCCACCACGGCCAGTGACGCGGCGGCACCGAGCACCGCTGCCGACGCCCACCGGTACGACCGTCGGCGGATACCGCCGGGTCTGGGTACGGACATGAGTCTTCCTCTCGGAGGGGGTAGGGCTCGATTAGGTTAGGCTCACCTAATCTTTTGGGAAATCCTCCGAACACCCTCTTGCGGACGCGGCAAGATCTACTTAGGTTAGCCTAACCAAATCTTCGGAGGTCACTCATGCCTGCCCGCCTCGCCGCCGCCCTGGTCAGCGTGGTGCTGCTGGTCATCGGCGCCCTCGCGGCCGGCCCCGCGTACGCGGACACGGTCGGCAGGGGCCCCGACGGCCAACGCCTCTCCGTCAGCCGGACGACCGCGATCCCCCTCGCCGGTGCCGCCGTCACCGTCTCCGGATCCGGCTACGACACCGCCAAGGGCATCTACGTCGCGTACTGCGTCGACAACGGTGCCGGCGCACCGCCCTCGCCCTGCGGGGGCGGCATCGACACCAGCGGCGCGACCGGCGCCTCGCACTGGATCTCCTCGAACCCGCCCGCGTACGGCGAGGGGCTGGCCGTCCCGTACGGCTCCGGCGGCTCGTTCAGCGTGCGGATCCGGCTGACCGCGACGATCGGCGACGTGGACTGCACCGTCCGGCGCTGCGTGGTGGCCAGCCGCAACGACCACACCCGCAGCTCGGACCGCGCGCAGGACGTCAAGGTGCCGGTCACCTTCGCCGCGCCGGCGGCCAGCCCGACCACCCGGGCCACCGCCCCGGCGTCGT
>NZ_SISL01000417.1:0-5210 GCF_004307965.1 Verrucosispora sp. SN26_14.1
CCGCCGGGCTTGCCGTGCCCGCCGGCGTGGGCTCGGCCGGCGACGCCGGGTCCAGCCCCGGCTCGCCGACGGTCAGGCTCTGGATGACCACGTCGTCGTCCTTCGGCTTGACCTTCTCCCCAGCCTCATTCTCCACGGTCGGCAGTGCGCCGATCTTCTCCACCACGTCCAGGCCGCCGGTGACCCGGCCGATGACCGGGAAGCTCGGCTCGGCGGTGGTGAAGTCCTCGAAGAAGATCAGGAACTGGCTGCCGTTGGCACCCGGCGGGTTGCTGATCATCGCCACCGTGCCCTTCGGGTACGTGGGCGGCTGGTCCGGCGACGGGCTGGGCGACGCCTCCGGGGCGGTCGGCACGTTCTCGTTGTGGAACGAGTACGACGGGCCGCCGAGACCGGTGCCGCTCGGGTCGCCGCAGCGCACCGCCCCGTCGGCCGTGATCTCGTGGCACTTGGTGTCGTTGTAGAAGCCCTGCCCGGCCAGGTGGGCGATGCTCGCGGCGGCGCACGGGGCGTTCGCGAGGTCCAGCTCGACCGAGATCGGGTCGCCCTGGTTGGTGGTGATCGTCATCGGTTGGGTGCCGGTCACCGGCAGGCCCGTGGCGGCCGGCTCGCCGACCTGGCGGAGGTTCGGGTTGCCCTCGGTGTTCTGCGGGGTCCAGAGGCAGACCTCGTCGTTCGCGGTGTCCTGTGTCGGCTCGCTGTCGAAGGCGCCCAGCGCCCACGCCGAACCGGCGACGACGAGCACGAGGATCAGGGCGGTGCCGACACCGGCTCGGATCCGTCGGCGGCGCCTGACGGTGGCGGCCCGGCGGGCCTGTTGCCGGTCGAGCTTGGCCCGCGCCAGTTTGCGCTGCCGGTCCCTGCTGGAAGCCACCCGTGCTCCCCTTTCCTCTACCCTGGTCGTCACCTGGTGGTCGCGTACCCGTCGGGCGGCAGGTGCGCCACGCCACACGCCCGCCAGAGTGTACGGGTACCGGCTGGGAAAGTCGTGTACGAGGTCGGTGCACATCCGCATCGGAGTCCGTCACTGCCCCCGCGCGCCGGTGGGACGACCGGCCCGAGCCCGCCGGGGGACGCCGGTAGGCTGCTGGCGAGGACGACTCGACGGAAGGGGAGCGGACGTGCTCGTGGCCGGCTTTCCCGCGGACGCCTTCGGCACCAACTGCTATGTGGTCGCCGCCGCGCCGGGGGAGCAGTGCGTGGTGGTCGACCCCGGCATCGGGGTGATCGACCGGCTCGACGCGCTGCTCGCCGAGCATCGACTGCACCCGGCGGCCGTGCTGCTCACCCACGGGCACCTCGACCACACCTTCTCCGTCGCGCCGGTGTGCGGCGCGCGCGGCATCACCGCGTACGTGCACCCGGCGGACCGGGAGTTGCTGGCCGACCCGACCAAGGCCCTGTCGATGGACCTCACCCAGCTCTTCGGTGGCCGGCTGCCGTACGCCGAGCCGGAGGATGTCGCCGAGCTGTCCGACGGGACGACGCTCAGCCTCGCCGGTCTGGAGATCACCGTCGACCACGCACCGGGCCATACCGGCGGGTCGGTGCTGTTCCGGCTGCCCGGCGCCGGCTCGCCGTGGGAGGCCGAGCAGATCTGTCTCTCCGGTGACGTGCTGTTCGCCGGCTCGATCGGCCGCACCGACCTGGCCGGTGGCGACATGCCGACGATGGTCGCCAGCCTGCGGGACAAGATCCTCCCGCTCGCCGACGACACCGTCGTGCTGCCCGGCCACGGCCCCACGACCACCATCGGCCGCGAGCGCGCCACCAACCCGTACCTCGTCGAGGTGGCCGGGATGGGCGGCGGACGACCGGCGGCCCCCACCCGCGGCCTGTAGTCGCCGCGGACCAGGACCTCCCCGCGCCGCTCGCGCGGGTGCCGAAGGAGCATCATGAGCAAGCCCACGCCCATCTCCGGCTTCCCGGAGTGGACGCCCGCCCAGCGGATGATCGAGCAGTACGTCCTGGACCGGATCCGGTCCACCTTCGAGCTGTACGGCTTCGCGCCGCTGGAGACCCGGGCCGTCGAGCCGCTGGACCAGTTGCTGCGCAAGGGGGAGACCTCGAAGGAGGTCTACGTGATCCGGCGCCTCCAGGGCGATCCGGAGGGTCCGGCCGGTGACGACGCCCTCGGCCTGCACTTCGACCTCACCGTGCCGTTCGCCCGGTATGTGCTGGAGAACGCCGGCAAGCTCCAGTTCCCGTTCCGCCGCTACCAGATCCAGAAGGTGTGGCGGGGCGAACGCCCTCAGGAGGGCCGGTACCGCGAGTTCCTCCAGGCGGACATCGACATCGTCGACCGGGACACCCTCGCCGGGCACCACGAGGCGGAGATGCCGCTGGTCATCGGCGACGCGTTGCGGGCGTTGCCGATTCCGCCGGTACGCATCCAGGTCAATAACCGCAAGATCTGCGAGGGGTTCTACCGGGGCATCGGGCTGACCGACCCGGAGGCGACGCTGCGCGCGGTCGACAAGCTCGACAAGATCGGCCCGGCCGGCGTGACGGAGCTGCTGGCGACCACGGCCGGGGCGAGCGAGGCGCAGGCCAAGGCATGTCTGGCGCTGGCCGAGATCTCCGCGCCGGACGCCTCGTTCGCCGACGCGGTCCGCGCGCTCGGGGTCAGCGACCCGTTGCTGGACGAGGGGGTCGCGGAGCTGACCGCCGTGGTGGAGACCGCCGCCGCGCACTCGCCCGGTCTCTGCGTGGCCGACCTGCGGATCGCCCGTGGCCTGGACTACTACACCGGCACGGTCTACGAGACGCAGATGATCGGGTACGAGAAGTTCGGCTCGATCTGCTCCGGCGGCCGGTACGACAACCTGGCCAGCGCCGGGACCACCCGCTTCCCCGGGGTGGGCATCTCGATCGGGGTGACCCGGTTGCTCGGTCTGCTCTTCGGCGCCGAGGCGCTGACCGTCTCCCGTTCCGTGCCGACCTGTGTGCTGGTGGCGGTGACCAACGAGGAGCTGCGGGCCGACAGCAACCGGGTCGCCGAGGCGCTGCGGTCGCGGGGCGTACCCACCGAGGTGTCGCCGAGCGCGGCGAAGTTCGGCAAGCAGATCCGGTACGCGGAGCGACGCGGCATCCCGTACGTCTGGTTCCCGGGCGCGGAGGGCGCCCCCGACGAGGTGAAGGACATCCGCTCCGGTGAGCAGGTCGTCGCGGCGGCGGGGGAGTGGTCGCCGCCTCGGGCGGACCTGACACCGCTGGTCAGCTGAACCCGGATGTAAGGAAGGGCCCCCTGCTAACGCCTCGCGTATAGCAGGGGGCCCTTCCTAACGTCGGGCCGAGCAGCCGGCAGCGGCGGAGCCCTCACTCCAGGGGGAGCAGCAGGCAGCTCGACGTGGCGTGCGCGACGAGGCGGGACCGCCCGTCGGTCAGCCGGGCCTCGGCCAGGGCGGTCCGTCGGCCGCGTTGCAGCACGGTGCCTTCGCAGCGAAGCGTCCCGGAGCGGACGGTCACCGGGCGGAGAAACTTCACGTTGAGGTCCAGCGAGGTGTAGCCCATGCCGACCGGCAGCGTGGTGTGTACGGCGCACGCGGCGGCGGTGTCCAGCAGCGTGGAGAGCACGCCGCCGTGCACGGTGCCGAGCGGGTTGTAGTGGAACTCCTGCGGCTCCAGTTCGACGACGACCCGGCCCTCCTCGGCCTCCATCCGGGACATGTCGATCAGGTGCATCACCGGTGGGGCGGCCAGCTCCCCGGCGATCATCGCGCGGAGCAGTTCCAGTCCGCTGCGCCGGCCGACCTGGTCGGCGTTGAGGCCCGGGTCGGACCAGGAGAAGGTGCGGCTGCGCGTCGCCCCCTGCGTCTGCGTCATGGACGCAGCCTGTCAGGGCTTGCTGGGTCTGTCAATCAGACCTAGCCTGGCGGGCATGAGACCCGCGGCCCTGGACTGGTCGATCGACAACTGCACGGTCGCCCGCGCCATGGAGGTCCTCGGCGAGAAGTGGACCCTGGTGGTGCTCCGCGAGGTGTTCAGCGGCGTCCGCCGCTTCGACGACATGCGGGTACGCACCGGCGTCCCCCGGCAGGTGCTGGCCAACCGGCTGGCCACACTGGTCGCGCAGGGGGTGCTCCGGCGGGAGCCGTACCGCGAGCCGGGCAGCCGGCTGCGACACGAGTACCGGCTCACCCCCAAGGGAATGGATCTGTGGCCGGTGCTGGTCGCCGTGCTGGCCTGGGGGGACCGGTACCTCGCCGACCCGGAGGGGCCGCCGCTGAGCGTCGGACACCGCGACTGCGGCGCCGAGGTCGGGGTGGAACTGCACTGCGCGGACGGGCACCACGTCACCGACGCGCGTGACGTGGTGCCGCGTCCGGGGCCGGGCGCCCGTCGACGATGACGCCCGGCCGTTCTCCGGCGGTGGTGCCCGGCCGGTCTCCGGCGGTGGTGCCCGGCCGGCTTCCGGCGGTGGTGCTCGGCGGCTACCAGGCGAAGCCGACGGGGTAGGAGACGTTCGCCAGGACCTGCTGGCCGCTGGCGTTCGGGTGGAAGTAGTCCCAGCCGGAGAGCTGGGAGAGGCTGAACGGGTAGCCGAAGACCGCGTTGTCGTCGTACCGGCAGTTCGACCCGTACGCGGCGCAGGCGGCGGCGAGCTGGCCGTTGAAGTCGATCACCCGCTGCCGTACCCGGTGGCGTCGGTCCACCTCGGTCTGGGCGGTGGAGGTCGGGTTGGCCAGCAGCGACTGGCCGGTGCAGGCGTCGTTCGCGTCGATCAGGATGGTGACGTACCCGGCTCCCCGGCTGACAGCGGTGCCGGGCCGGGTGCGGCCAGGGCGGGGGCGGCGGCGAGGGTGGCCAGCGCGCGTCGGACGAGGGTCATGGGTGGCCTCCGGTTCACGGTTGCCGGGTGGCGGCGGTGACCAGAGCGTATAGATGACCGTCTGTGTCCACAATGTTGCAGAGAGATGACTTGGGGGTGGTTGGTCGATTCGGCCGGAGGCGGGGCTTGTTGACGATCTTAAATGTGTGAATACTTTCCCTCGCTTGGCCATTTCCCCAGGTGGCCGAGTTGCCCCCGCTCCTGTCGACATGACAGGGCACGAAACCCCCTACCGGGAGGCTGTTACATGCGACCCACAAGGTCAATGCTTCGCCGCGTCTTCTCCGTCGCCGCCGCCGGAACTCTGGTCGCCGGCGTACTGGCCGGTGCCCCGGCCCAGGCGGCGCCCGCGTCCGCCACACCCGACGCGGCCTCCGCC
>NZ_SISL01000418.1:0-5194 GCF_004307965.1 Verrucosispora sp. SN26_14.1
GGGCTGGCCGACCTGGCCGCCGCCGGGGGCGGCACGGTGTCCACCGCCGACCTGTTCGGTGAGGTGCCGGCCGATGCCGCCGACGAGGCGCTGCTGCTGCCGATCACCGCCACCGCCGAGCAGGCGGGCGCGCTGGTGCTGGGGGTGGCCCGCCGGTTGCCGCTCACCGACGACTACCGGACCTTCCTCGAACTCGTCGCCGCGCAGGTCTCGCGGGCCGTCGGCAAGCAGCGCGCGTACGAGCAGGAGCAGGCCCGCGCCGCCGAGCTGGCCGCCCTGGACCTGGCGAAGACCAACTTCTTCGCCAACGTGAGCCACGAGTTCCGTACCCCGCTGACCCTCGTGCTCGGCCCGCTGGAGGACCTGCTCGCCGACCCGGCCCTGCCGGAGGTGTACACCCAGCGGCTGACGATGATGCACCGCAACGCGTTGCGGCTGCTCAAGCTGGTCAACACGGTGCTCGACTTCTCCCGGCTGGAGTCGGGGCGGCTGGCCGCGTACTACGAGCCGGTCGACCTGGCGGACTACACCGCCCGGCTGGCCAGCACGTTCCGCTCGGCCACCGAACGCGCCGGGTTGCGGCTGACGGTGGACTGCCCGCCGCTGCCCGAGCCGGTCTACGTCGACCAGGAGATGTGGGAGAAGATCGTTCTCAACCTGGTCTCCAACGCGGTGAAGTTCACCCTCGACGGGGAGATCCGGATCGAGGTCCGGGCGGTCGACGGAGTGGCCCGCCTGGAGGTCGCCGACACCGGTGTCGGCATCGTCGCCGAGGAGCTGCCGCACGTCTTCGAGCGCTTCCACCGGGCACCCGGGGTGCGGTCGCGAAGCCACGAGGGCACCGGGATCGGCCTGGCCCTGGTGCGGGAACTGGTCGAGATGCACGGCGGTCAGGTCAGCGCGACCAGCCGCGTCGACGAGGGCAGCCGCTTCGTCGTCACCGTCCCGTTCGGCTCCGGGCACCTCCCGGCCGACCGGGTGGCCGAGACGGGCACCGAGCGTGAGCCGGTGCAGAGCGCCCTCTTCGTCGCCGAGACCGAGCGCTGGAGCGACGACCGGGCCGCGACGGGTGAGGTCCGTGGCACGGGGTCGGCGGCGGGCCGCATCCTGGTCGTCGACGACAACCCGGACCTGCGCGAACACGTCGCCCGGCTGCTCGCGCCGACCTGGGAGGTGTTCACCGCCACCGACGGCGTGGACGCCCTGCGGTTGGCCGTCGACACCGACTTCGACCTGGTGCTGACCGACGTGATGATGCCGCGGCTGGACGGCTTCGGGCTGGTCGCCGCGCTGCGCGCCGACCCGCGCACCCGGTACGTGCCGATCGTTCTGCTCTCCGCCCGCGCCGGCTCGGCCGAGGAGGTGGCCGGCCTGGCGGTGGGCGCCGACGACTACCTGACCAAGCCCTTCTCCGGGCAGGAACTGGTCGCCCGGGTACGCGCCAACGTCGAACTCGGCCAACTGCGCGGCCAGCTCATCCGGCGGTTGGCCGCACTCGCGGACGCGGCCGTGGCGGTGAACACCGCGCGCTCCACGGACGAGGTGATCCAGGTCGCGGCGCGGCACGCGTTGAGTCTCGCCGAGGCGGTCCGGGTGTCCGTCACCGCCGGAGACGCGCGGTTCGAGGCCGACGGCGGCGGCACCAGCGCCGCCGATCCCGCCTTCGTCCTGCCGTTGACCGGGGTGGGCGGCAAGCGCCTCGGTGAACTGCGGGTGTGGCGTGCGGTCACCGAGCCGGCCGGCACGGACGAGGCCGCGTTGACCCAGCTCGCCCGGCTGGTCGGCGTGCGCCTGGAGAACGCCCAGCTCTACGAGGTGGAGCATCGCATCGCCACGACCCTGCAACACAGCCTGCTGCCGCGCACCCTGCCCCAGTTGCCCGGTGCCGTGGTGGCCAGCCGTTACCTGCCCGGCAGCGCCGACGTCGAGGTCGGCGGCGACTGGTACGACGTGGTGACCCGCGAGGACGACGAGATGGTCCTGGTCATCGGGGACGTTGTCGGCAAGGGGGTGCCGGCCGCGGCGGCCATGGGTCAGCTGCGCAACGCGCTGCGGGCGTACGTGCTGGAGGGGTTCGATCCGGGAGAGTCGTTGACCCGGCTCAACCGGCTCGTGGGGTCGACCGGCTCCCGGTCCTTCGCCACGGTCTTCTGCCTCTGGTTCAGCCCTCGTACCGGGCGGCTGCGGTACGCCAACGCCGGTCATCCGTCCCCGCTGCTGATCCGAGGAGGCGACGTGGCGTTCCTGCACGACCGGGCGCTGGGGCCACCCGTCGGCGCGATCCCCGGGGCGGAGTACGAGACGGTCTCCGGTGAGCTGTGTGCCGGCGAGCGGCTGCTGCTCTACACCGACGGCCTGATCGAGGACCGGAACGTCGACATCGACGACGCGTTGGCCCAGCTCCGCGCCGATGCGGCCCGGCCGGGGGAGCATGTGGTGGACCTGGTCGAGGCGGTGGTGCAGCGCGTCGTGGACCGGCCCCGCCGGGACGACGTGGCGGTGCTCGCGCTGGAGGCGGCCGAGCTCAACCGGTTCGCGCTGCGGCTGCCCGCCGACCCGACCCGACTGAGCGTGCTGCGGAAGCGGCTGGAGGACTTCCTGGTCGCGCACGGGGTGAACGAGACCGACCTGTTCGACCTGACGGTGGCGGTGTCGGAGGCGGCAGCGAACGCCATCGAACACCCGGTCGACCCGGTGGAGCCGACGATCGGCGTCGAGGTGACGGTGGAGGGCCGGACGGTGACCGCGACCATCCGCGACAGCGGACGCTGGCGGGAGTCGACCGGGTCGGGCTTCCGGGGCCGGGGACTGTCGCTGATCGAGGCACTCGGGGAGTTGTCGGTCACGCGTACCACGGAGGGCACGGAGGTGACGCTACGTCGGGAACTGGGTGCCTGAGCCGGTGGGCCCGGCGGGTCAGACCGGCCGCAACCAGCGCTGCTCACCCAGGCCGGCGATGTGCAGCACGCGGCTGACCTGCCGGGACGGCAGCACGTCGAGGGTGTCCGGATAGTGACCGGCGAGCCGCACCACGGCGTGGATCGCCGCCGAGTCGAAGAAGCTGACCGCGCGCAGGTCGAGGAGCAGCCGGACGGCCGGCTCACGCAGCGCGGTCTGCAGCATGATGTCCGCGGTCGCCATGTCCACCTCGCCGGTGACCACCACGCGGAGCTGGTCACCGTCGATCTCCGCGCTGGCGGAGAAGACGGGTGGTGCTCCCCCTTGATCCACGCTGACACCTTGACACAGCGGTTGTTGTAGGGCAACAACCGTGGGCCACCGACGGTGGTGGGGGTCACCCCGGGGGCGGCGATAGGCTTGCCGCATGACCGTCCGTGCGCCGTTGACCCCAGGCACGATCTCCCCGTGGCGGCCGGTGCCCGCCCACATCGTCCGACCGGAGTACGTCGGCAAGAAGGCCCCCCGGCCGTGGCAGGGGTCGCACGTGCAGACGCCGGAGACGATCGAGAAGATGCGGGTCGCCGGGCGGCTCGCCGCGCAGGCCACCCAGCTCGCCGGCGAGCACTGCAAGCCCGGTGTGACCACCGACGAGATCGACCGGGTGGTGCACGAGTTCCTCGTCGACCACGGCGCCTACCCGTCGACGCTGGGTTACCGGGGCTTCCCGAAGTCCTGCTGCACCAGCCTGAACGAGGTGATCTGCCACGGCATCCCGGACACCACCGTGCTGGCCGACGGCGACATCATCAACGTGGACGTGACCGCGTACATCGGCGGGGTGCACGGCGACACCGACGCCACCTTCTGCGTCGGCGAGGTCGACGAGGAGGTCCGGCTGCTGGTCGAGCGGACCCACGAGGCGATGACGCGGGGCATCAAGGCCGTCGCGCCGGGCCGGCAGATCAACGTCATCGGCCGGGTCATCGAGTCGTACGCGAAGCGGTTCGGCTACGGCGTGGTCCGCGACTTCACCGGCCACGGCATCGGCGAGGCGTTCCACAGCGGCCTGTACGTGCCGCACTACGACAGCCCCCGGCCCACCGACGTGATGGAGCCGGGCATGACGTTCACCATCGAGCCCATGATCACCCTCGGCACCCACCAGTACGACATGTGGGAGGACGGCTGGACGGTGGTCACCAAGGACCGCAAGTGGACCGCCCAGTTCGAGCACACGGTGCTGGTGACCGAGAACGGGTACGAGATCCTGACGCTGCCGTGACCGACACCCCTGCGGCACTGCGGGAGCACCACCACGCGGACGTCTCCGGCGGGTGGCTGCGACCCGCCGTCTTCGGTGCCATGGACGGGCTGGTGACCAACATCGCCCTGATCGCGGGCGTCGGCGGTGGCGGCGTCTCGCCGCAGGCCATCGTGCTGACCGGCACCGCCGGTCTGGTCGCCGGCGCGATCTCGATGGCGCTCGGGGAGTACACCAGCGTCCGCTCGGCCAACGAGCAGATCGCCGCCGAGGTGGCCAAGGAGCGGCGCGAGCTGGAACACCATCCCGAGGAGGAGGCCCGGGAACTCGCCGAGATGTGGATGGCGCGGGGATTGCCAGAGGATCTTGCCGTCCAGGTGGCCGAGGCGGTCCGCCAGCATCCGGAGCAGGCGTTGCGGATGCACGTCCAGGAGGAGTTGGGCGTCAACCCGGACGAGCAACCCAACCCGTGGGCGGCGGCACTGTCGTCGTTCCTCTGCTTCTCGGTCGGCGCGCTGGTGCCGCTGCTGCCGTACCTTCTCGGCGCCACCAGCCTGGCGCTGGCCCTGGCGGTGGGCGGGCTCGGCCTCTTCGTGGCCGGCGCGGTCGTCTCCCGGTTCACCAACCGGCGGTGGTGGACCGGCGGGACGCGGCAGTTGCTGCTCGGCGCCGCCGCGGCGGCGGCGACCTACCTGATCGGTGCGTTGATCGGCGTGCAGGGCGGGCTGGGCTGAGCCGCCGCGCGGTCAGCCGGTGAGCAGGTCGTCGACGGTCCCGTCGACCGGCCGGCCCCGGGCGGTCAACTCGGCCGACTGGCGGGCCAGCACCGCCCCGACCTCGGTCATGTCCGCCCCGGCCAGCCCGGTCCGCCGGACCGCGTCGCCGGGGTCGCGGAAGTAGGTGCGACTGAGCAGCCCGGTGACGGTCGCGGCGGCCAGCCGTGACTCGCCGAGCATCAGCAGGGCCTGGTCCGTCTCGTACCACTCGGCGAGCCGGGCCGCCCGCGCGTGCGCCGCGCTGCCCCGGTACCTG
>NZ_SISL01000419.1:0-5166 GCF_004307965.1 Verrucosispora sp. SN26_14.1
GCGCCCGATCCGCGCCCGGTCGCCGACCAGCTCGCCACCGCCGCCGACCGGTTGGCCGGTTGGCGGGAGTGGGCGGCGGAGCAGGTCGTACCCCGCTGAGGCGGACGGCCCGGCCCGGTCGACATCGGCCGGGCCGTCCGCTCGCTTCCCCAGTACGTCGGCTTCGGAGGACGGGCTCGTCGCTCCGGGTACTTGCGGTTGGTGTCCTTTCGAGCTGAACCGTTCGTGCTGTCGGGCCTGGGGCCCGCCGGTGGTGGCGACCTCCGGGGCGGGGTGCTGCGACCCTGGTGCAGCACCCGGCTCAGTCGGCGGCCTGGTCCGGTCGGGTGCGGGCGGCCAGCCGGTCGTAGCGCTGGCGGGCGGCCTGGGCGCTGCCCAGGCCGAGTCCGTGCCCGATCGCCTGCCAGGTCAGCCCACGGCTGCGCGCGAGGTCCAGCAGTCCCGCCTCCATGGTGTCGATCTCCGCCCGCAGGTGTGGGAAGAGGGTCAGCGCGGCGAGCAGGTCTCCCTCGTCGACCGGTTCCTCACCGTTCGTAGCTTCGGCGGCCCCGGCAGCCAGGGCCAACACCACGGCGATCGCCGCGTACGGATCGGCCGCGTACGGGTTGGTGTGTCGACGGCGCTGGGCCTCGGTGGCGGCGTGCCGCTCGGTGAGCCGGTGCAGGGCCGCGTAGGTGCGGTGGGCCGGATCCTGGGCTGCCTGTGCTGAGGTGCGGGCGGAGGCGGTCATTCCCCCAGCCCACTACTTCAACGAAGCGTTGTCAACAAGGTGTTGAACCCTTGAGGTCGGAGGGGCGTCGATCGGCGGGCGTCGGTGGGGCGTCGCTTGTCCATCGAGGCGCCTGTCGAGCTGACCGCAGCAGCGGATCGGGCATAGCCGTCCGCACCTGGGGGCGGGCGATAGCGCCGACGGTTCAGCTCGAAAGGCGACCAGGAGGAGCACCGCAGGCCCGATTCGTCGAGGGTGCGCTCCCGCCGAGGGGTGGGATCGACATGCCGACCGTCTCAGCCGAGCGCGATGTCGTCCCGGACATGTTCGGCCGCGACCTGGACTCCCAGGTCATACCCGGGACGGACCATGCTGGGCTCTCCGAGACGTCGGCGCGTGGTTGCCGATCGAACCCCGGTCGCGGTTACCTGGACGGGTGGACCACTCCTGGCTGACCGCGCCCGCCGCCGAGATCGCCGAGACCGCGCGCAGGCTGCTGGGCTGGGAGGTCTCGGCCGGCGGCGTTCGGATCAGGCTGACCGAGGTCGAGGCGTACGCCGGGACGGGCGAGGACCCGGCCTCACACGCCCACCGGGGGCCGACACCGCGTACGAAGGTCATGTTCGGTCCGGCGGGCCACGCCTACACGTACTTCGTCTTCGGGATGCACTGGTGCCTCAACGTGGTCTGCGGGCGCGAGGGGGAGGCGGCGGCGGTCCTGCTGCGGGCCGGTGCGGTGGTCGACGGGGTGGATCTCGCCCGCAAGCGTCGCGGCGAGGTGCCCGACCGGGACCTGGCGCGCGGCCCGGCCCGGTTGGTGGTGGCGCTGGGGCTCGACGCGACGGCTAACGGCACCAACCTCGTCGACGGCAGCGGGCCGTTGCTGCTGACTCCGCCGACGCGTCCGGTCGCGCCGTCCGAGTTCTCCGCCGGCCCCCGCGTCGGCGTGGCCGCCGCCCACGACGTCCCCTGGCGCTTCTGGATCACCGGTGACCCGACGGTCAGCACCTACCGTCGCCACGTGCCCCGGCGACGGCACTGACTCGGGTCTGCCAGGCCGCTCTATCCGACCGCGGTGCGGACACCGAGACCGACCAGGAGTGCGCCGGTCAGCCGGTCCAGCAGTCGGCGGACCCGGAGGGTGCGCAGCAGCCGGGCCGCCGCACCCGAGACCACGGTCCAGCCGGCGAGCCAGCAGGTGTGCAGCACCGCGTGCGCCGAGGCCAGCACCAGCATCGGCACCAGCACGGAGCGGTGGGAGCCGAGGAACTGCGGGGCCAGGGTCAGGTAGACGGCGGCGGCCTTGGGGTTGAGCACGGTGCCGAGCAGCCCCTGCGCGTACGGATGGTGCCCGCGCCACGGCAGGCGCCGGGGCCGGCGGACGGTGGCCGGGCCGTCGGACAGAGCAGAGCCGTCGGACAGCGCAGGGCCGTCGGGCGGGGCAGAACCGGTCGGGTGTCGGCGACGGATCGTCGACCACAGCAGCCACAGCCCGAACCCGACCAGATAGGCGGCGCCGAGCAGCTTCACCGTCCAGAACGCCTGCGACGAGCGCAGCACCAGAGCGGCGAGGCCGATGGCCGCGAGCGTGCCGTGCACGTAGATCCCGGTGACCGTACCCAGGATCACCCACCAGCCCTGCCGGGGCCCACCGGCGGCGACCCGCGAGACGACCACGGTCAGGCTGGTGCCCGGGGTCAGGGTGATCGGCGCGACGGCGACGAGGAAGCCGAGCACGGCGACCCTGTCCAACCTCAGACCACCACGCGGTAGTGGGTGGTGAACAGTCCCGCGTCGTCGTACACGTGGAACGCCACCCCGGGTGGCTGGCGCAGGTCGACCAGCGGTCCGTCACCCTCCCAGGGCAGTCGGAGCGTGGAGACGACGCCGGGCGCGATCCGCAGGGGTCGGCCGGCGAAGGTGCTCGCGGCGGCGGTGTGGAAGTGGCCGGTGAGCACGGCGACGACCTGTGGGTGGGCGGCCAGCAGGTCGGCCAGCGGCGCGGTGGGGGAGAGCCGCATCGAGTCGACGACGGGGTGGTGCAGGGCGACCGGCGGGTGGTGGAAGGAGACGAAGACCGGAGTCCCGGCCGGCACCGAGCCGAGTTGTCCGGCGAGCCACTCCATGGTCTCCTCGTCGAGGTGACCGTCGTTCTCGCCCGGGATCGACGAGTCCGCGAGCAGGAAGACCGCGCCGGCGACGTCGTGCCGGGTGTTGATCGGGCCGTCGCCGCCGCCCGCGTCGCCGAGCAGACCCTTGCGGTACGCGTCGCGCACGTCGTGGTTGCCGGGGCAGACCATCACCGGCAGTGGCGACGCGAAGAGTTCCGCGGCGAGCCGGTACTCGGCCTCCTCGCCGTGGTCGGCGATGTCCCCGCTGATCAGGATCGCGTCGACCGGTCGGGGCAGGGCGTGCAGGTGGTCCATCACCCGGGCGGTCCGCTCGGCCGAGCGGGGATGACTGTCGAGGTGCGTGTCGCTGAGGTGGGCGATGACGAGCACAGCAATCCCCTAATGGTTGTAGCGTCCGCAAGCATTAGGGAAACTACACTCGATCGCACGGGGCGCGTCAAGCAGGACCTGAGGAGGCCCGATGTCACAGCAGCTCGTGCTCGCCCTGGCGAGCACCATCCGGCACGACGGCAACGGGGGCGTGGCCGACGACCTCGCGGACGTGGCCGGGCTGGCGGCCTGGCTGCGGGAGCAGGCCGAACCGCTGCGGGAGTACGCCGCCGAGCCCTTCGCCGGTACGCCGGACGAGCACCTGCGGCGCGACGTGGTAGCCGTACGCCGTGCCGTCCGGGCACTCTTCGCGCACGCGGTCCGTCCGGGGCCGCCCAGCCGGGCCGACTCCTCGACGTTGATGCCCGTGCCGGACGCCGTCGAGCGACTCAACGAGGATGCCGGCCGGCTGCCCGTGCGGCCGGTGCTGAGCTGGCCGGACGGGTCGACGCCGACGATCGCCTGGCGGGGTGCCGCGACCGACGCCCGGCGGTGGCTCGTCGCGGTGCTGGCCCGGGCGGCGATCGAGTTCCTCACCGGCCCGGCCCGCACCCACCTGCTCGCCTGCCCGGCGCCGCGCTGCGTGCGCTACTTCGTGAAGGACCATCCGCGCCAGGCGTGGTGCAAGCCGTCCTGCGGCAACCGTGCCCGGGTGTCCCGGCACTACCAGCGCCACGCGGCGAGCCCGACGGTTCCGTAGTGTTTCGGCGGCGTCCTCGGCTTCCCGGCGGCGTCCTCGGCCGGGCGGATGAGCGCGGCGTGACGGGGGACACTGGTGGGGGCCGGGGTTACGGAATAGTTGACGAGTCAAATATGTTGTCCGCGACGCCGGGTACGAACCGCCCGGGTCGGACGACACGAGGAGCTGTCATGCAGTTCGGAGTCTTCACCGTCGGCGACGTCACGGTCGACCCGACCACCGGTCGTGAGCCGACCGAGGCGGAGCGGATCAAGGCGATGGTGGCCATCGCGCTCAAGGCCGAGGAGGTCGGTCTCGACGTCTTCGCCACCGGCGAGCACCACAACCCGCCGTTCGTGCCCTCGTCGCCCACCACCATGCTCGGCTACATCGCCGCCCGCACGGAGCGGCTGCTGCTGTCCACCGCGACCACGCTGATCACCACCAACGACCCGGTGAAGATCGCCGAGGACTACGCGATGCTCCAGCACCTGGCCGACGGCCGGGTCGACCTGATGATGGGGCGCGGCAACACCGGCCCGGTCTACCCATGGTTCGGGCAGGACATCCGCAACGGCATCCCGCTCGCCATCGAGAACTACGACCTGCTGCGCCGGCTCTGGCGGGAGGACGTGGTCGACTGGTCGGGCAAGTTCCGTACCCCGTTGCAGTCGTTCACCTCGACGCCGCGACCGCTCGACGGCGTGCCGCCCTTCGTCTGGCACGGCTCGATCCGCAGCCCCGAGATCGCCGAGCAGGCCGCGTACTACGGCGACGGGTACTTCGCCAACCACATCTTCTGGCCGGCCGAGCACACCCGCCGGATGGTGGGCCTCTACCGGCAGCGTTTCGCGCACTACGGCCACGGCTCCGCCGACCAGGCCATCGTCGGCCTCGGCGGGCAGGTGTTCCTGCGCCGCAACTCCCAGGACGCGGTCCGCGAGTTCCGGCCGTACTTCGACAACGCGCCGGTCTACGGGCACGGCCCCTCGCTGGAGGAGTTCACCTCGCAGACGCCGCTGACCGTGGGCAGCCCGCAGCAGGTGATCGACCGGACCCTCGGGTTCCGGGAGTACGTGGGCGACTACCAGCGTCAGCTCTTCCTGGTCGACCACGCCGGCCTGCCACTGAAGACGGTGCTGGAGCAGCTCGACCTGCTCGGCGAGGAGGTCGTGCCGGTGCTGCGCAAGGAGTTCGAGTCGCTGCGGCCCGCCCACGTACCTGCGGCACCGACGCACGCCTCGCTGCGCGCCGCCGCCGAGCGGGCCGCCTCGGGC